>JAZOCX010000110.1:0-6886 GCA_045596725.1 Eubacteriales bacterium | reverse complement strand
AAAGGAGAATGGACATGGGTTTTCTAACAGGAAAAACAGCGATTATTACCGGTGCGGGATTTGCCGCATTGGCTGACGGAAGATGCGGTTCGATCGGATACGGTATTGCTACGGCATATGCAAAAGAGGGCGCAAACTTGGTTATTACAGGCAGAAACGTTGCAAAACTTGAGAAGGCAAAGGCAGAGCTCGAAAAGCTTTATAGCATCAAGGTTTTAATTCTTGCTGCTGATATTGCTGCCGGTTCGGATAATGAAGCTATTGCGAAAAAAGTGGTCGATGAGGCAATGAGCGAATTTGGAAGAATTGACGTGCTCATTAACAATGCGCAGGCATCAGCATCGGGTGTTACCATTCAGGATCACACCACCGAGCAGTTTGATTTGGCACTCTATTCAGGCTTGTATGCTACCTTCTACTATATGAAGGCGTGTTATCCCTATTTAAAGGAAACACAGGGAAGTATTATTAACTTTGCTTCCGGTGCCGGTTTATTCGGTAACTACGGACAGTGTGCCTATGCTGCGGCTAAGGAAGGTATTCGTGGTCTTTCCCGAGTTGCGGCTACCGAGTGGGCAAAGGACGGAATCAATACCAACGTCGTATGTCCTCTTGCCTGGACGGTTCAGCTTGAAAACTTTGAAAAGGCATATCCTGAAGCATTTAAAGCTAACGTAAAAATGCCCCCCGCAGGCCATTTCGGCGACTCCGAAACAGAAATCGGACGTGTTTGTGTTCAGCTTGCATCACCCGATTTTAAGTATATGAACGGAGAAACGCTTACGCTTGAAGGCGGCATGGGTCTTCGTCCGTAAATAACTATTGATAATTGCGAACGCTTGTGATATTATCAAATTGTAAGACTATACCATTATTTGGAGGCATTATGATTAAGATTGTCTATCCGAACATCACGCAAGAGCAATTTGCCGATGCTTTTGCCGTTCTTGAAGAATGCAAGAAGGCTCCCGACCTCGGGTTTATCCATCCCTTTATGGGTCCCGGCGGTGCATACGGTCCTTGCTGGTGGGAAAGAGACACCACATTGGCGCTTAATGGCTATTGCTGGCTCGATCAGCAGTTCAGCGAGAATGCGCTTATTAACTTTACGAATGTACAAAAGGAAAACGGCAGAATTCCGCTCTGGGGCAGAGATCTGGTTCCCGGCTACCACGAGCAGCTTAGTGCTATTCCCGTAATTTTTGACGTGTCCCGTCGTATCTGCCGCAGAACGACCGATCGTGAGTATATTGAAAAAATCTACAATATGCTGGTTAAGTATATGGGTTGGTGGCTCTCGCCTATTAAGCGCGATCCTAAAACCGGCCTGGTTTGCGGTATTATGGAGGAGACTGACCCTGCCGATTACGAAGAGCAGCTCACCTATGCGGAGGTCGACTTAAACGTTCAGCTCTGTGTCGGTGCTGACGTTATGCGTGAATTGGCTGAATATTTGGAAAAATATGACGAAGCCGTTGAGCACTATGCTCTTTATAAGGAACTGCGCGACAAGATCAATCAGTATCTCTGGGATGAAGAAAGCGGCGCTTATTATACCTTAAAGGTAAAAGAAGACGAGCTGATGACCTATCGTCCTTATAACTCTATGTTTGATACCTTTAAGCGCAAGATCGTTCCTACCGAGCGTATTCCTCGTCTGCTGAGCATTTTGAAAGATAATACGAAGTATGGCTATGACAATAAGTACGGCATCACCACTGCGCCCTATGACAGCCCTGAATTTTGTGAAACGGTGGGCGTTTATAAGGGCTGGACGAGTTGGAGCGGCAATGTTTGGACGCTCAGAAATGAAATCATTTCAAGAGGTTTGCATGAGTCCGGCTTGTTAGAAGAGGCCGCTCATATTGCGCATCAGACCGTTATGACCTTTAACGGTAACTATGCTGAGTTCGTTAATCCTTCTACCGGTGCAGGTCAGGGTGTAGAGCGTTATGCTTGGACGGCGTCTGAGTATGTAGAATTGCTCGTTGAAGAGATCTTCGGTATTGATTATTGTGCTTGGAACGATACGTTAACGGTATCACCCAATATCCCCAAAGAAATCTATGGAGAAACCATTTCACTTGAAAACGTTTCTTTGGGTAACGGCAAATACGTACACGTTACCGTTGAATGCTCTGAAAATCCCAAGGTGTCCTACGAGGTTACCGAAACTGAAAGATAACAAAGAGAAAAGCGTCGCAGTAATGCGGCGCTTTTACAAAAGGGGAGATTACTTTGAAAATAGCAATATGCTTAGACGAGCAAAACGGCATGATGTTTAATCATCGTCGACAAAGTCGAGACCGTAACGTTATTAAAAAACTCGTTGAATTAACCGATACAAAGCTGTGGGTTAATGAATATTCTGCTCTCCTATTTGATGAATATGAAGTATGCGTAAACACTGATTTTCTTAAACTAGCTAAAAGCGGAGAATACTGCTTTGTTGAAAATATAGATATAGATCTTTATCTTGATCAAGTTGAAGAGATCATTGTTTTTCGTTGGAATTGTCGCTATCCTGCCGATGTTTGGTTCGATTTAACGGGTTGGCGATTGATTGAACAATCCGAATTTATCGGCTATTCCCATCCTAAAATCACACAAGAGGTGTACAGAAGATGAAATCAATTCGTTTTTTACCGCTTGTTTTGTCATTGTTGCTCTTAGTTTCCTGTGCTAACCCTACGCCTTTGACCCAAGAAGAAGCAATTCCGCCCTTTACCGATCAAGCCTTTGTAGTTATTGATCATAATACGCCCTCTTTCACAGAAAAAGAATTAGTTACAACCTCTTATGAGAGGTATGCCAAGCTCGATTCCTTGGGCCGTTGCGGAGAGGCAATTGCTTGTGTCGGTATCGATATTATGCCCACCGAGGAGCGAGGCAGTATCGGTCAGGTAAAACCATCGGGATGGCAAACGGTCAAGTACGATATTGTAGACGGAAAATATTTATATAATCGTTGCCATTTGATCGGTTATCAGCTTACGGGCGAAAACGCCAATGAACGCAATTTGATAACGGGTACTCGCTATCTTAATATTGAAGGTATGCTCCCCTTTGAAAATATGATTGCCGACTATGTAAAGGAAACCGAAAACCACGTTCTTTACCGTGTTGTTCCCGTATTTGAAGGGGATAACCTTGTGGCAAGCGGGGTTATTATGGAAGCGATGTCGGTCGAGGATAACGGCGATGGTATTTCATTTCGGGTGTACGCCTATAACGTACAGCCGGGGGTATATATCGATTATCAAACGGGAAAAAGCCGACTGTTAGAGAGGGAAGAATCGAATGATGCGGGAAGCAGTGAATATATCTTAAATACAAGTTCTAAGAAGATTCATTTGCCGTCTTGTTCGCAGGTCGATTCCATCAGCGACAAAAACAAAAAATCCACTAACGAGAGTTTCTCGTCATTAACAAGCCAAGGTTATTCCGCCTGTAAAGTTTGTAATCCTACATAAAAAAGGGGTCAGACACATAAGTGTCTGACCTTTTTTAACAGTTACATTTGAATTCGGTGCTCTCTGCGGCACAAGGCTTGCGTCCAACGTCGGTATTATCCTGACAGCGGTTGCGAAGGGCGGGGATGGGATTTTCGGCAACCTCGAAGCGATAATCCTTGCCGTAGCGACGGATATGCGTCTTAATAACGCGATGAGAGGGAACGTCATCAACGCAGGGGATCAATCGGTTTTGGAAGGTATAAAAATCGGCATCACTGGGCAGACATTCGAGCTTTTCATAGTCCTCACGATGTCCCGTAAACTGTACGGTGGTTCCCAAAATATTGCGCACGTAATCGATGTTTTCGTGTAGAGAAATGGGTTCGGGGAAGGTGCCGTCGGGAATAACCTCCTGCCAATCCTTATGGTCGTATTTCTGCAACAGTTCTACTGCCTTGTGCAGATGACCGATTTCCATTTCAAGATATTCTTCCCACAATTGTTTGATGCAACGGTCGGTTTCGGTCATGAAGCAGGACCAGTACAGATAGCACTCGGTGTATTCGTGCCACAGCAACATTTCCAGCCACGTAGCACAAGAATCCATCAGCGATTCGTATTGCGTTACGTGCTCTTCTTCCACCAATGCAATTTCCTGATAGAGTTTGCGGGAAAGGTCATTGGTGGCAAGATTGGTGATATTCATATAATAGTTCATCGTTTGCTGTTCGGCAGCAGTGATGATCATCGTATTTAAGACGGTCTGTTTGTCGGCGGTGCGGGAATTGATATTGCGTTTTACATTATCAAGCGGGCAACGATGATGGGCAATAGTGGGACGCCCCGGCATAATCTCGGTGTAGCAACCTACCAAACGCTCGGCACGAATGCCTTGCTCCATTTCCAATAAATCGGCGTAGCGATAGAGGTGGTCAAAGTCTTCAAGCAGAGCAAAATCAAGCGCCTTTTTTACGTTACAGTCCTTTTCGCGTTTGGCTAATTCCGCGGTGAGGTCAACGGCTAATTGTTCATACCCGATGGTATGCTCCAAAGGACTTTCATTGCAGGGCTTTAAGAGAGAGATTTTTAACTGCTGTTGTTTTTCCACGTAGCGTGTTAGGGCTAACTCCCGCCGTAAGTTATTGTCGGTTACGTGTCGGGCAAATTGATGGGAAAACCAGTTGGCTTCAAATTCGGTGCCGTTCATTAAAATAATGCGTGTTTTGGTGTAGGGATCAACCTCGTGTTTGTTATAGCTTTGAGGATAGATTTGGTGAAAATTCTGTATTCCTGAAAAAACGGATGACGGTTTGTGAATAAAAGGATTCATACGATGCCCCCCTATGTTTTTATATGCTTAGTATATGTCGGTAACTTCCTTTTTATGCCCATATTGAATTATTAAGAAAAATATGGTACACTATAACAAGTAAAGGAGGGGAGCATTATGGGAGTGGCTCAAATCGTGGGCGTTGTATTGGCAGTTATCATAGTATTGATCTTTTTGCTCCTGCTTTTACCTGTAAAGCTGTTAGTGTTTACAGACAATCAAGGAGAAATTAAGGTTTTTATTAAGATTTTATTTATCACCATAAAGCCGAAACGGAAAGAGAAGTCGGACAAGACGGCGAAAAAGGAGCTTTCTGCCGAGCAAATGACGGCTTTTGAAAAAATTAAGACGCAAATACAAGAGAAGGGTCTTGGCGATACCCTCCATTTGATATTTGATTTTATTGGCTCTGTTATAAAACAGATGATTTTTGTTGTCAAAAAATGCATTATCCGTAAATTGAAATGCCATATCAGTGTAGCCGATGAGGATGCGGCGGTTGCCGCCATTCGTTACGGAACTCTTTGTACAAGCGTATATTCGTTAACGGGGCTGATTGATGCTCATCTAAAAAAGAAAAATGATGCGCTCGACGTTAAGGTACATTGTGATTTTCAGCAGGTTAAAACAACGGTGGTGCTGAATATAGCTGTTTCTATTCGCATCATCTGGTTGGTATGGGCGCTCCTTGTGTTACTTGTAAAAAATAAAAAAACGAAAAAATAAAATTCCGAGGGTTATCCTCGGAATTTTTACATTTATTTCAGTTTCGATCGTATATACTGTTCAGGCGGGAAAAATAAGACCAATCCACCGCCTGAACTTGTTTTTTTGTTATGCGAAAAAGCCAGTTGCCGTCTGCTTTGCCTGGGGTATTGATGCGGGTATCGGAGCCGAAATCAAGCAGGTCTTGAATAGGGAAGATAACGGCTCTTGCTTTACTCATCAATAACGCCGATCGGACAGACGGACAGCCATCGTAACCGCCTAAATATTCTGCAATTTTTCCCTTGGTAAAATCATCCGATTCCCATAGAAAACCAAGCAGGGTGTTGTTATCGTGTGTTCCGGTGTAGGCGATGGTGTTTTCGGTATATTGATGAGGAAGATGCGGGTTGTTTAGTGATCCGTCAAATCCAAATTGAAAAACGGCCATTTCATAATAACGGCTGTATGCAAGCAGATCGATCACGTCCTGATCAATATGCCCCAGGTTCTCGGCAAGGATAAGCTTATTTTTTACGATAGGAGCAAAGGCATCGATCAGTTCTTTTGAAGGGCCATGGATCCACTGTCCTTCCTTTGCCGTGGTTGCCGTTGCGGGAATACTCCAATAGGCGCTGATGGCTCGAAAGTGATCCAGCCTTACGCCGTCAAATAAAGAGAGGGTATAGGAAAGCCGATTTTTCCACCACGAATAGCCATCCTGCCTCATTCGTTCCCAGTGATAAAGCGGGTTTCCCCATAACTGACCGCTTTCTGAAAAATAATCGGGCGGAACACCGGCAACAAAAGAAGGGCGATACTCTCGGTCGAGTAAAAACTGATCGGGCGACGCCCACACATCACCGCTTTCAAGCGCCACGTAAAAGGGAAGATCTCCAATAATTTCTATGCCTTGTTTGGTTGCATAAGCGTGGAGCATATCCCATTGCCGATGAAATTCATATTGAATAAATTGCTCAATAAAAAGATCATCCTCATTTGGTAGCGTGATCGTCCATTCCTGCCACGGACGATTGCCATTGGCTCGCCGTAACGCTAAAAACCGACAAGCATCGTTTATGTGGAGGTGGCGATTGCAAAAATCCAGAACCAAAGATCGGTCGGATAATCGCAGAGCAGCGGTGCGAAGACAATCGTATCGTTTTTGACTAAGTGTTTGATACTCGCATTGGTATTCATTGGCTATTTTTTGTTCGTTTAGTTCATTTTTTGACAGCAAACCTTGCTGATGCAAGATATTAAGATCAATAAAATAAGGGTTTCCGGCAAAAGATGATAAGGGGAGATAGGGAGAGTTATGTTGATCGGGAATCCCAAAAGGAAGCACCTGCCATAGCGAAAATCCGCCTTGTCGCAGATAATCGATCCATTCATA
>JAZOCX010000109.1:0-1992 GCA_045596725.1 Eubacteriales bacterium | reverse complement strand
GATATTGTCGGTAAGTTTAGAGCATTAGGCGCTGACATTACTCGTATCAGTGATGACGAAGAAGATAAAGCGGTATAAAGTTAAGCCCCGAAGGTGGTTGCCTTTGGGGCTTTGGAGTATATTATGGAATTAATGACCATTCGCAGTGGCAGTAAAGCTAACTGCATTTACATAAAAAATGGTAATTACGGCATTTTAATTGATGCGGGTGTAGGTGTTCGCTCTTTGCAGAAAATATTGCAGGATGTGGATAGCGACATCAATAGAGTTGCCGCTATCTTTATTACCCATGAACATATTGACCATATTCAGGGATTGGCTACGGTAACAAAAAACAGACAGATCCCCATTTTTGCTAATAGCGCAACATTGGAAGCTATTTACCATAAATTTCCGATGATTGATGAGCGTTTATTTATTGAAATGCCGACAGGCCGAGATGCGGTTTGTCCTGATTTGAAGGTTACTTCTTTTAAGACCTCTCATGATGCCGTTGAAAGTGTGGGATATACCATTACTGATGGCAAAAAGCGTATTTCGGTAGCCACCGACCTTGGTGTTATGACGCCAACGGTACTTGAACATATTCGATGCAGTGATACGGTAATTTTAGAATCAAATTACGATGAGAATATGCTTAAAAACGGAGAATATCCTCCGTCGCTTAAACAACGAATTCTGTCTTCACGTGGGCATTTATCGAATAGTGATTGTGCCGTTACAGCTACTGTACTTGCTGAGGGTGGCACCAGACGCTTAATATTAGGGCATTTAAGCCAAAACAATAATATTCCGAAACTTGCATATAATACCACGTTAGAGGCATTAAAAAACAGCCAAATTAGCGTTGGAAAAGATGTGCAATTATTGGTCGCGCCGTATGACTTTTGTTCGGATTTGATGGAGGTATAACTATGACATATCGTGAAAAATATCAATTATGGTTAAAGAGTGATTCGGTACCTGTTGATATGAAGGATGAATTACGGGCTATGTCTGCTGATGATCAAGCCATTCAGCTTCGTTTTGCAACTGATCTTGAATTTGGAACAGCCGGTTTGCGTGGGCTCTTGGGGGTAGGAAGCGGTTGCATGAATCTTGTTACGGTCGGGTGGATTTCGGCCGGACTTGCGAAATCCGTAATCGAGCAAGGTAAGGCGGATCGTGGTATTGTCGTTGGTCGCGACAGCCGTTTAATGAGCAAGGAATTTGCTGAATATGCGGCTTGTGTTTTTGCTGCGTACGGCGTAAAGGTGTATTTGTTTGATGATATCCGCCCTACTGCCGAAGTTTCCTTCGCTGTTATGAAATTCGGTGCTGCTGCCGGCGTAAATATTACCGCAAGCCATAATCCAAAGGAATATAACGGCTATAAGGTATATGGTGAAGATGGTGCCCAGCTTGCCCCTGATATGGCCGCTGATGTGGTGCGCAAAGCCGGAAATGATATGCTTGTTAAGGTAGAAAAACTTGACCTGCAAGAGGCTATTGATAGTAAAAGGGTTACTGTTATTGGCGAAGACGTTGACAAAGAGTATCTTGCTTGCATTATGGAAAGCTCGGTTGAAACACTAGATAATTCCGATGATTTTATAATTGTATACACGCCTATTCACGGTAGTGGTTATCGATTAGTGCCTCGTTTACTCACCGAGCGTAACCGAAACTTTTCCGTATGCGCCGAGCAGATGGAGCCTAACGGATTTTTCCCTACGGCTGATCCGCCAAACCCCGAACGCAAAGAAGCGTTTTCTTTGGCTATTACTCAAGCCGAGAAGGTAAATGCACAACTGATATTAGGTACCGACCCTGATGCCGATCGATTGGGCGTATTGGTACGGCATAATGATGAATTTGTTATGCTTACGGGTAATCAGATAGGTATTTTGTTGACCCATTACATTCTCTCTTCAAGAAAAGAAGCGGGCACCCTCGTTTCTAATGGTTTTGTCGCCAAGAGTATCGTTTCTACCAAGTCGGAGGCCAAGCGGT
>JAZOCX010000108.1:0-5168 GCA_045596725.1 Eubacteriales bacterium | reverse complement strand
AAGTGTTAATGGTAGAAAGAGAATTCTCGATAGTGCTGAGTATCTCCGACATGTCGCCGAGAGCAACCTCGAGCTTAATCTCATTAACACCCTTTTCGAGATAGAATTTGAACTCGGTAGTGCCGTCATTGAGAGGCTCGGTTATCCACTCGTGATTGTAATCGAAGCGGAGGTAGTTAGCCTCTTCAAACGGGAGCTTTCCGTTGATGTAAACTCTTCTCGAAACGTACATACCGGAGTAGTAGTTCTGAATCGAACGGGGAATGATCGAGTAGAAGCCTGACTCGGGCACATCTACTTGCCAAGTGATCCACTGTCCGACGTACTGCCATTTATCGCCGCCGATCTCGTTAAGGCGGATAAGAGCAGCATCCTGGGGCTGAGACGAGCTGGAGGATCTGTCATTAAGCTGGTAGATAGTTCTCTCAGAGGTCGAAACCGCATACTCAGCCTGAATTATGATCTGCTCATCGCCGGCATAGTCGGATGCTCCGGAATGGGAAGCAAGATACTGCTCATAGGTGGGAACAGTCTCAGCTGCGATGAGCTTGATGGATTTGATAGCCATCGGCTCACGGATGGACTGAATTGAGAAGGTATTGCTTCCCTCTTTGAAGAAGAAGCAAAGAGGAGAGTTGAAATATCCGGTCGAGTCGAATACAGTCTTGCCGGTCCATTTGGAAACAAGAGCCTTGTCGGGCTTAAGCTCATTGCCGTTGCTGTCGCGGACAAAAAGCCTATGGCTCTCGGCAGTGTTGTTTTCCTGATTCAGAACGAAATCAAGAAATTCCTGACTGTTAGAAAGGAAGGTCTGCTGATTGCCGTTCTCATCAAGAATGTAGTTTCCGTTAGCATCAACTACGCTGTATAAATCGCTCCAAACTCTTTCAAACTCAACGGAACGTGCTTCCTTAAAGGGAACGGTACCGTTGATGAGCACGTAGCGCTCGATCGTAGCTGATTTGGAAACCAAGTGATCGCCAAGATCGAAGTTACCGGTGTAATACTCCACGTAAACGTTGTAGAGTGTATCCTTGGCTACGTTGACGTTCCAGGTAATGGTACAGTCGTCACCGGCAACCAGGATATTCTCACCGCTTTCGAGTCCTGCGGTAAGTTCATCACTGTTTTCGGGAGCATTGGAAGAATCAAACAGCAGGTAAGTGCCGTTAGAGCCCTCCACGTTGACGTCGGACAGGTCGAGTTCTACGTCGGAACCCATCTCTGTAGAGCCGTAAATGCTGAGATAATCGGAGTAAGTGGTAGAGGTCAAATAGTTCTCCACATCATCCAGCGAGGTACGGTACAGAGAGTCGGACCCGGCGAGATAATCGCCTACCGCAGAAGCGTAAATTCCGCCGAGACCCGTAAACAGCAGTACGAGTGTCAGCGTAAATACACATGCGTTTTTGGTCTTTCTCCAGTGTTTGGTCATTTCTTTTCCTCCTGCGAAGAAGTGCTTATACTCGCGCACAATGCGCACGAGTATATAATATATGAGAAATAATAGCATATCGTCATTTCTTTGTCAAGAGTGCATATAAACTCATACTCAAAATAATGCATTTTTCACACACTGAGCAAATTGCAGGTTTTTTTCGGACAAAATACGGCAAAACTCAACCGTTAATTTTCCGGAATGAAACTTTATCTCAAAAATTAAATTAAATAATTATGTCAATCAACATTTTGGTGTTTGAATTTCATTTTCCCTGTAATACCAGGTGTTTTTCAGCACTAACAAGCTTGATCGTTAACCGCTATTATAAATTTCGGTTACATTTTATCACGAAATAAAATGCACAGAAAATTAACTGTACGTTAATTCGCAGATTGCCTGTTCACAAATTCGAGATTTTTTGTCGGAAATTATGGGTGTTTTTGCACAAATTCAGCCTTAATTTTTTTACGTGATGATCTTTCGCACAAAACATTTGTTCTCGCTATTTTCCCAATATTTTTACACAAAAAAAGCGCCGGAATTGCTCCGACGCTCTTTATTTGCGGATTTATTTACTCGGAAAGGCTTACCTTTACGGTAACGATGAAACCGTTTGATCCATCACCCGAGATGTCGTAAGGATACCTTGCGGCATCAGCAGGAACGTTAACCAAAGTGGTGTCATCGCCCTCGCTCATAGGCACGTAATAGACAATATAAGCCGTGTTGTCTTCAAGCGAGCTGACATATTCTCTGGGCTCGGTACTGCTCTTCAGAACGTCAATATACTCCTCCAGCGAGAGGTTATACGTGCTCATATACTGTGTGTGGGCAATTCCGATATAGCGATACAGACGAGGATTGGACTCAAAGCCCGTAACAGTTTCTTTATTATCGGAATAACGTCTGATAATACCGAATTTATACGCCTGCTCATATAAATAAGCAAGCTCGGTGCTGCTGAAGTTATAGTTACTGCTGAGCAACGAGAACTTTACCGAATAGCCCGATGCAAGATCGACGTAGCCACCCGAAAGATCGCTCGTGCTGAGATCTTCCGCCTTTTCATATCCTTTATCAATGATGAGACCGGTATTGGGAACTGCCTCGGAAAACGCCGCCAGAAACGCATCAAACTGTGTGCGAGCATCCTCACGCACCTTGATCCTTACACCCGAAAGCGAATATGCGCTTCCCTCGCTTCCAAACTTATAAAAGGCATAAAGCTCGTCAGAGGGTACTGCCGGAGCATTCTCGGCGCTGATGACAGCAAGTTTACCCTCGTAAACCGACAAATTATTTACCACCAACTGTTCAAAAACGATTTGAGAGGCGAGAGTCTCCTCCTCAACCTCGGATATTTCGGGAACAGACGATTCTTCAACAACAGGCACAGATATCTCAGGAGCAGACGACTCATCCAAAACATCACTCCCCTTTCCAAAGCTGCCAAACACAACCAAGGAGATAACTATAACAACCAGCAGTATACCTATAAACGCACAAATAAAGCCCGTTGTCATATAGATATTTTTGTAGGAATCGCTTCCTTTATTATTCATAGCAGTGCCTCCGTACGATTTTTATAATTTGAATATGCGGGCGTTAACACGCCCGCATACACTAAACAGAAATCAGTTTTCTGCTTTCTTTTTGAGCATCTCGTACTTGATCTTGGACTGCTCCTCAGCCTCATTGAACAGCCTTTCCGCTCTCTCGGGGAACGAGAGACCGAGCGAGCTGTAACGAGTCTCGGTAAGGATGAAGTCCTTGTAAGAAGAAGTAGGAGCCTTGCTGTCGAGAGTGAAGGGATTCTTGCCCTCGTCAACAAGAGTGGGATTGTAACGGAAGTTGAACCAGTAGCCTGCCTCAACAGCCTTCTTAGCCTCGAGCATGCTGGTGCCGAGACCCTTCTTGATACCGTGGTTGATACAAGGAGCGTAGCCGATTACGATAGAAGGTCCGTGATACTTCTCAGCCTCAGTGATAGCCTTGATGCACTGATTGTAGTCAGCGCCCATACATACCTGTGCAACGTAAACGTATCCGTAGGACATTGCGATAGCTGCAAGATCCTTCTTCTTCATAGTCTTACCTGCTGCGGCGAACTGCGCAACGCTGCCGGTAGGAGTAGACTTGGAGGCCTGTCCGCCGGTGTTGGAGTAAACCTCGGTATCGAATACGAAGATATTGATATCCTCGCCCGATGCGATAGCGTGGTCAAGACCGCCAAAGCCGATATCGTATGCCCAGCCGTCGCCACCGAAGATCCACATGGACTTCTTAACGAGGAGGTCGGAGTTAGCAAGAACAGACTTGATAACAGGGCAATCAGCATCTACAGCCTCGCAAGCGGCAACAAGCTTCTTAGACGCAGCCTTGGAGCCCTCGGCACAGTACATATTCTCGAGCCACTCGTTTGCGGCAGTCTTAAGCTCATCGGAGGATTTATCCGACTCGGCAAGAGCCTTGACGTCCTCGGCAAGCTTTGCCCTTCTCTGGTTCATAGCGGTAGCCATACCCATACCGAACTCTGCGTTATCCTCAAAGAGGGAGTTAGCCCAAGCGGGGCCGTGACCGTCTTTGTTTACGGTATAAGGCATAGAGGGAGCAGAGCCTCCCCAAATGGAGGAACAGCCGGTAGCGTTGGCGATGAACATTCTATCGCCAAAGAGCTGAGTGATAAGCTTTGCGTAAGGAGTCTCACCGCAGCCTGCGCAGGCACCCGAGAACTCAAGGAGAGGCTGCTTGAACTGCGAGCCTTTAACGGTCTCAGGCTTGAATTTTGCGAGAACCGCCTCATCGTCGCAATACTTGTAGCTTGCGTCAAATGCGTTCTGATATTTGAGCTGACCGTCAATAGGCTTCATAGTAAGAGCCTTCTCGCCCTTTCTGCCGGGACAGATCTGTACACAGCTCTGGCATCCGAGACAGTCAAGAGCCGAAACGGTGATGCCAAACTTGTATCCGGGCATACCGGTCATGGGAACGAGCTTGAAATCGGGATACTGCTCTGCCTCAGCATCGGTCATTGCGATAGGACGGATGGTAGCGTGAGGACATACATAAGAGCAGAAGTTACACTGGATACAGTTATCGGGATTCCAATCGGGAACATCAACTGCAACACCGCGCTTCTCATATGCGGCGGTGCCCTGCGGGAACGTACCGTCTGCCTTGTCGCCCGCAAAGATGGAAACAGGAAGATCGTCACCCTTCTGTGCATTAACGGGGCCGAGAATGTTCTTAACGAAATCAACGACCTCAGGTCTGCCCTCAAGCTCAACAGCATCGCACTGAGCATCAACAGCATTTGCCCAAGCTGCCGGCACCTCGATCTTAACAACTGCGTTAGCACCTGCATCGATAGCGGCGTAGTTCATATTAACAACGTCGTCGCCCTTCTTCTTGAAGCTCTTGTATGCAGCATCTTTCATATACTTGTTAGCCTCATCAGCGGGGATGATGTTAGCAAGGTTGAAGAATGCGCTCTGAAGAACGGTGTTTGTTCTTCCGCCGAGACCGATCTCGCGTGCAATGGATATAGCGTCAACGGTGTAGAAGTTAACGTGCTTGTTGGCAAGATCTCTCTTGACCTTTGCGGGAAGCTTTTCCTCAAGCTCTTCGGGAGTCCACTGACAGTTGAGAAGGAAGGTTCCGCCCTCAGCGAGATCCTCAGTCACGTCATATTTATTAATATAGGAAGGATTGTGGCAAGCAACAAAGT
>JAZOCX010000107.1:0-17807 GCA_045596725.1 Eubacteriales bacterium | reverse complement strand
TCACCAATAAATATGCCGAAGGCTATCCCGCCCACCGTTATTACGGCGGTTGCCAGTGCGTTGACGTTTGCGAAGACCTCGCCCGTGATCGCGCTTGCGAGCTGTTCGGTGCTGAGCACGCTAACGTTCAGCCCCATTCGGGCGCTCAGGCCAATATGGCAGTATACGTTGCCCTTTGCAAACCGGGCGATACCGTTATGGGTATGAATTTGGCTCACGGCGGTCATTTGACCCACGGCTCACCCGTAAACTTTTCGGGTTTGCATTATAACATCGTACCCTACGGCGTGAACGAAGAAACCGGCTTGATCGATTATGATGAGTTGGAGAGATTGGCTAAGGAGCATAAGCCCAAGATGATTATTTCGGGCGCTTCCGCTTATTCTCGTTTTATTGATTTTGAGCGCATTTATAAGATCGCACAGTCGGTCGGCGCTTATCATATGGTTGATATGGCGCATATTGCCGGTCTGGTTGCCGCAGGCGTTCATCCCTCGCCCGTCCCTTATGCCGACGTTGTTACTACCACCACCCACAAGACCCTGCGCGGTCCCCGTGGCGGTATGATTTTGTGCAAGAAGGAACTGGCAAAGGCGATCGATAAGGCCATCTTCCCCGGCACGCAGGGCGGTCCCTTGATGCACGTGATTGCCGCTAAGGGCGTAGCCTTTGGCGAAGCGCTTAAACCCGAGTTTAAGGACTATGCCCGTCGCATCGTGGCCAACTGCGCCGCTATGGCAGACGAGATGAAGAAGTGTGGCTTTAACCTTGTTTCGGGCGGAACGGACAACCATCTGATCTTGATTGACCTGCGCAATATCGGCGTAACGGGCAAGGAACTCGAAAAGAGATTGGACGAGGTGTATATCACCGCCAATAAAAACGCCATTCCCTTTGATCCTCAGAGCCCCTTCATCACCTCGGGTATCCGTGTCGGCACCGCCGCCGCCACCAGCCGTGGCTTGCAGGAGGAGGACTTCCGTGTTATCGCCCGCCTGATTTATCTGGCGGCTACCGATTTTGAAAATCAGGCCGATTATATCCGTGCCGAGGTGAATAAGCTCACCGATAAATACCCCCTCTATTAAGGAGAACGAAATGTCGACACCGCTTGCCGACCGTCTGCGTCCCACCACCTTAGATGAGGTGTACGGACAGCGCCATATCTTGGGAGACGGAAAACTGCTTCGACGTATTGCTGAAAGCGGTACGTTGCCGAATATGATTTTCTACGGCCCGTCGGGCACGGGGAAAACGACGACGGCTAATATTTTAGCCGCCGCCAGCGGCAAGCGCCTTCATAAGCTCAATGCCACCAACGCCTCTCTTTCAGACGTGAAGGCGGTGATCGACGAGATCGATACGATGATCGCCCCCGGCGGTATTTTGCTCTATTTGGATGAGATCCAGTATTTTAATAAAAAGCAACAGCAATCCCTGCTCGAATTTGTGGAAAACGGTTCGATTACCTTAATTGCGTCGACTACCGAAAATCCCTATTTCTACGTGTATAATGCGCTCTTGTCCCGTTGTACCGTCTTTGAATTTCAGCCGGTACCCAAAGAAGAGATCGCCAAAGCCGTGAAGCGTGCCGTTGCCACCTTGGCAAAGGAGCGTGATTTCACGGTCGAGTTTGAGCAGGACGCCTACGATTATCTGTGCGCCGCCTGCGCCGGCGACGTGCGCAAGGCCATCAATGCCGTAGAACTGCTTTGTATGACAAAGCCGGGGCAGAAGCATATTCGTATTGATATGGAGCAGGTTCGTCAGGCGGCTCAGGGAAGTGCTGTTAAGTACGACCGTAACAGTGATTATCATTACGATCTGTTATCGGCTTTTCAAAAAAGTATGCGTGGCTCGGACGAAAACGCCGCTCTTCATTATTTGGCAAGACTGCTCTCGGCAGGCGATCTGCCCTCGGTCTGCCGTCGGTTACTGGTAACGGCGGCGGAGGACGTAGGGCTTGCCTATCCCAATGCCCTTGTCTATTGCAAGGCGGCGGTGGATACGGCGTTGCAGGTGGGTCTGCCTGAGGCACGAATTCCGCTGGCCGATGCCGTGATTATGGTGGCAACGGCGCCCAAATCCCATTCGGGGATCTGCGCCATTGATGCCGCTATGGCAGACGTGGCAAACGGCAACTATTCGGACGTTCCCTCTAATTTGCAGGACGCCCATTACGAAGGCGCCAAGAAATTGGGTCATGGGCAAACCTATCAGTATCCTCACGCTTTTCCCAATCATTGGGTAAAGCAACAGTATATGCCCGATGCATTGCGTGATACGGTTTATTACGAATATGGGCATAATAAGATAGAACAGGCAACCAAAGCCTATTGGGATCATATCAAAGATGACAAAGAAACAAAAGGCGAATGAATTGATCGTGCGTTTGGCGCAGCTTTACCCCGACGCCAAATGCTCACTCGATTTTGAGAATGAACTCGAACTCATCGTGGCAACCTGCCTGTCGGCGCAATGCACCGATGAGCGGGTCAATATCGTTACCAAGGATCTTTTTGCCCGCTATCATTCGGCGCAGGACTATGCCGATGCCGATATAAAGGAGCTCGAAGAGATTATCCGTTCCTGTGGCTTTTATAAAAACAAGGCCAAAAACCTCAAAGGCTTGGGCGAGGTGTTGTGTCAGCGTTTTCACGGTAACGTTCCGTCCACGATGGATGAATTGTTACAACTACCGGGCGTGGGGCGTAAAACGGCAAATTTAGTGCTGGGCGTGGTTTATAATGACCAAGGCATTGTTGCCGACACCCATTGTATCCGTCTGTCAAACCGCTTTGGTTTAACCGATAGTACCGACCCCGTCGCCGTTGAAAAGCAGTTATCCCGTCTGATTCCCAAAAATGAACGGCTGATGTTCTGCCATCGGCTGATCTATCATGGACGTGCCGTTTGCCAGGCCCGCCGTCCGAGTTGCGATGCCTGTACGCTGAGCGATCTTTGCTCGGTAGTAAAAAGAGAGAAGAGAGTATGAGAAAAACAAAAATTATTTGCACCCTCGGTCCCGCCGTTGATAAAAATAACGTATTAGAACGCTTGATTTTGTCGGGTATGGATTGTGCCCGTTTCAATTTCAGCCACGGCACCCATGCCGAGCATAAGGTGCGGATGGATGAGGTTAAGCGTCTTAGAATAAAGCATAATGTGCACACCGCCATTTTGTTGGATACCAAGGGCCCCGAGATCCGTCTTCGTCAGTTCAAAAACGGCAAGGCAGAAATCGTTGAGGGTCAGTTGTTCACCTTTAAGTCGGGTGAAGAAGAGGGCGACGAAACGGGCATCAGCTTAACCTTTTCTGAGCTTCATAAATACGTTGAGATCGGCAATCAAATTTTGGTGGATGACGGACTTATTGCCTTTGAAGTCGTTGAGGTAAAAGAGGGCGCCGTTGTTTGTAAGGCCTTAAATGGCGGGGTATTGAAGAGCCGTAAGAGCCTGAATATCCCCAATGTCGACGTGGATATGCCCTATTTGAGCGACGTTGACCGTGCCGATTTATTATTCGGCATCGAGCAGGACGTTGATTTTGTCGCCGCATCCTTTGTCAGACGGGCGCAGGACGTTTTGGATATGCGCACGTTTTTGGACGAAAACGGCGGAGAAAATATCCAGATCATTTCCAAAATTGAAAATATGCGCGGGGTAAAAAATCTCCCCGAAATTATTGAGGTGTCCGACGGTATTATGGTCGCCCGAGGCGACTTGGGCGTGGAGATTCGGTACAGTGAACTGCCCGCCATTCAAAAGACGATTATCGAGTCGTGCTATGAAACCGGCAAGCACGTCATTACCGCCTCCCAGATGTTGGAGAGTATGGTGCATAATCCCCGTCCCACACGTGCCGAGGTATCCGATATTGCCAACGCCATTTACGACGGCAGTACCGGCATTATGCTCTCGGGTGAGAGCGCCGCAGGCGATTATCCCGTGGAAAGCGTGATGGCCATGGCAGAGGTTGCCGAGGCTACCGAAAAAGCCATCAATTATAAACAACGCTTCTTGATCAATGATTTGGAGTTACAGCATAATATCCCCAGCACCGTATCGAACTGCGCTACCTTGGCGTCCTTTATGATGAGTGCCGATGCCATCATTGCCGTAACCCGATCGGGCAATACCGCAAAACTCATTTCTTCCTATCGCCCCGGTTGCGCCGTGATTGCTCCTTGTTTGGATCATAAGGTCTGCCGTCAGCTTAATTTAACGTGGGGCGTACGCCCCGTTTACTGCGACGAGCAGTACGACGTGGAATCTCTTTTTAAGGTTGCCGCCGAGAAAGCAAAGGAAACGGGGCTTGTTAAAGAAGGCGATCTCGCCGTCTTTACCGCTTCCATGCGGGAACTCAAAACTACCGATATCGTTCATATCGCAAGACTGTAATGCGTTATCCGAGAGAAGAATATTCTTCTCTCGGATTTTTACGAAAGTGCTTGACTTTATCGAACTATCGTGTTACCATAGTAAAGTGATAACACAAGAGAGGGTTGCTATGAGTATTCGTTCTACATCAATCGACAGATTATTTGAAACTATTTTACAACTGGAAAGCATTGAAGAGTGCTATGCCTATTTTGAGGATCTGTGCACCATTCGTGAGTTGCAGGATATGGCGCAGCGCTTAGATACGGCCGTTTTGCTCAAAGAGGGGCAGAGTTATCAGAGCATTTGCTCAAAGCTTGGTGTTAGCTCTACGACGGTAGGGCGTGTCAATAAGTGTCTGCATTACGGAAGCGGCGGCTACCGATCGGCACTGGAAAAATTGCAGGCAAAAGGAGAAGAGAGATGAATAAGAATTTGTTGGCGCAAAGTGAGCGCATTCTTTTTGATCTGCGCGAGCGGTTTGAGGGTTACGGCTATCTGCGCTATAAAATGAATAAGTTTGAAGAATATGATCTTTATGCGAAGAATAAAGACTTTTTGATTTCCGAAGGGGTTATCACCTTTACCGATACCAACGGAAAGCTGATGGCGTTAAAGCCCGACGTTACCCTTTCCATTGTCAAGAACACGAAGGATGACAGTGGTAGTATTCAGAAATTATACTACGATGAAAACGTGTATCGTTTATCCAAGGGCACCCGTTCCTTTAAGGAAATTACGCAGGTGGGCTTGGAGGCGATGGGCGATATCGACGATTATTGCATCTATGAAGTCATGACTTTGGCGGCACAAAGTTTGATTTGCACCGAACAAAAGTGCATTTTAGAGTTCTCGCATGTGGGGCTTTTGTCGGAAATTTTGAGCAATATCGGCATCGCTCAGGAAGAAAAAGAGCAGGTTTTGCGCTGTATTGGCGAGAAAAACGTTCACGAACTGGCTGAAATCTGCAAAAATCTTGCCGTTTCCGATGAAAAATCGGCGCTTTTGCGAGAGATCGTGCAGATGTACGGCACGATAAACGAGCTTTTGCCCCGTATAAGCACGTTGCTTGACGGCGTTGTGAGCAAGGAAACGCTGGCGCAGTTTTGCGGTATTGCCAAGGCCTTGCAAAACAGTGAGTATAATGAGTTGTTGCGCATCGACTTTTCGATTGTCAGCGATATCCGTTACTATAACGGCTTTGTCTTCCGTGGTTTTGCGCAGGGGATTCCCACGGCGCTCCTTTCGGGGGGACAGTATGATACGCTGATGAAGAAAATGAAGAAAAAATCGGGTGCCATCGGTTTTGCCGTATACCTTGATTTGCTTGAAGAATCTAAGGCTATGGGCTATGACGTGGATAATCTTTTGGTGTATGATGAAAACAGCACCATCGAGGATATTACCAGGGCTACGGCGGCCATTACCGCCAAGGGCGAGAGTGTGCGGGTACAGAAACAGGTGCCTGCCGATATGACCTATAAGCGGTTGCTTATGCTAAACGAGGGTGAGGTGAAAACCGTTGAAGAAAATGCTTAATGTTGCCTTGCCGAAGGGGCGTTTGGGTGAAAAGGTGTACGCTATGTTTGAGCAGGCGGGCTACCCTTGTCCCTCCATTAAGGAAAATAACCGAAAACTGATTTTTGAAAATGAAGAGTGCGGTGTTCGTTACTTCTGGGTAAAGCCATCCGACGTGGCGATCTACGTAGAGCGTGGTGCCGCCGATATCGGTGTGGCGGGCAAGGATATTTTGCTGGAATACGCGCCCGATATTTATGAGCTGCTGGATTTGGGCATCGGCAAATGCCGTATGGCGGTGGCGGCGAAAAAGGACTACCGAGATGATATGACCAAAACGGTAAAGGTTGCCACGAAATTCTCCAATATTGCCAGTAATTTCTACCTCTCCAAGGGGCGGGATATTGATATTATTCATCTTAACGGCTCGATCGAGATTGCTCCTATTTTAGGGCTTTCCGACGTGATCGTGGACATTGTGGAGACGGGCAAGACCTTGGTGGAAAACGATTTGACGGTAATAGAAACCATCGTTCCCATCAGCGCCCGATTGATTGCCAATAAATCGAGCTATAAATTCAAGAGCTGTGAGATTGACAAGGTTGTAAGCTCCATCGCAAAACAAGTGGAGGAAAAGATATGATTTGCATTGTAAAATACGGCGAGGTAGCCAATGAAGACATTTTCGCCCGTGTTACCCCGACGGTAAACGTAGCCGATATCGTTGCCGATATTATCAGCAACGTGCGTGAAAGGGGAGATGAAGCCCTTTTCGACTATTGCAAAAAATTCGACAAAGCCGACCTGACCTCTCTCTTGGTAAGCCAAGAGGAGATCGACGAGGCGGTGGGTATGGTGGAAGAGCGGTTTTTGGAGATTCTCAAAAATGCCGCTAAAAATATTCGTAAATTCCACGAGCGTCAGGTGCGCAACAGTTTTATCATCAATGACGAGGACGGCATCGTTATCGGTCAAAAGGTCATTCCCGTTGACCGTGCCGGGCTTTACGTGCCCGGTGGCACCGCCGCTTATCCCTCTACCGTTTTGATGGATTCCATTCCCGCGAAAATCGCCGGCTGCCGTGAGGTGGTTATGGTAACCCCGCCTAATGCGCAGGGTAAGGTAAACCCCGTTATTTTGGCGGCCGCCTATATTGCCGGTGTGGATAAGATCTTCAAGGTGGGCGGAGCGCAGGCGATTGCGGCGCTTGCTTACGGTACTGAGAGTATTCCTAAGGTGGATAAGATCGTGGGTCCCGGTAACGCCTTTGTAGCCGAGGCGAAGAAGCAGGTATTCGGTGAGGTTTCGATCGATATGATTGCCGGCCCGAGTGAAATTCTGATCGTGGCCGACGGCAAGACCAATCCTGCCCATGCCGCCGCCGACCTGCTCTCGCAGGCCGAGCACGATAAATTGGCGAGTGCGGTATTGGTAACCGATTGTATGGATTTTGCCCGTGCCGTACAGGCCGAGCTGGAAGTGCAGATTCCTCAGCTTGCCCGTGCCGAGATTGCCCGTGAATCGATCGACAATCACGGACGTATCATTGTGGCGGATAATCTTGACAAGGTTATTGAAATTGCCAACGAGCTGGCACCCGAGCATTTGGAACTGTGCGTGGATAATCCCTTTGATTATCTTGACAAAATCCGCCACGCAGGCTCCATCTTTATGGGACGCTACTGCCCCGAAGCGTTGGGCGACTACTATGCCGGCCCCAATCACACCCTGCCTACGGGCGGTACGGCACGGTTTTCGAGCCCGCTGTCGGTAGATGATTTTGTGAAAAAGACCCAGTATACATACTATACCCGTGAGGCTCTGGAACGGGTGGCGCAGGACGTGGGCTACTTTGCCACGGCAGAAGGCTTGACCGCTCACGCCAAAAGTGCCGTCATTCGCACGGAGGATGAAAAATGAGCCGTTTTTTCAGTAATAGACATGCAGGGTTAGTCCCCTACGTGCCGGGTGAGCAACCGAAGGATATGCCCTTCATTAAGCTCAACACCAACGAATCGCCTTTTCCGCCGTCGCTCAAAGCGATTGAAATGGCAAACCGTGCGGCGCAGGAACTGCACCTGTATTCCGACCCTGATTGTCGGGATCTAACGGCGATAGCTTGTGAAACGTATGGTGTGAATGCCGATCAGATCTTGTTTACCAACGGCAGTGATGACGTGCTCAACTTTGCCTTTGCCGCCTTTTGCGATGAAGCGCATCCCGCCGTTTTTGCCGATATTACCTATGGGTTTTACAAGGTGTTTGCGCAGTTTAACCGTGTGCCGTACGAGATCATTCCCCTGCAAGAGGATTTTACAATTAAAGTAGAGGACTACGTCGGCATTAACAAGAACATTTTTATTGCCAACCCCAACGCCCCGACGGGTATTGCCTTACCCTTATCGGACATTGAGCGCATCGTGAAGAGCAATCCCGATAACGTGGTAGTCATCGACGAGGCGTACGTGGACTTTGGCGGAGAAAGTGCGGTAGCGCTGATTAACCGCTATGATAACTTATTGGTAACACAGACATTTTCCAAGTCCCGCTCGTTGGCGGGCGGACGGCTTGGCTTTGCTATTGGTAACGCCAAATTGATTGCCGACCTAAACACCATTAAGTATTCGACCAACCCCTACAACGTTAACCGTATGACGATGGCGGCGGGGATGGGGGCACTGCTTGACAAGGCTTATTTTGAAGCCAACTGCAAGGCGATTGAAAAGACACGCGCTTTCACGACCGAACAGCTGCGAGGACTTGGATTTACGGTGCTGGATTCCAAAACCAACTTTATCTTTGCCTCCTCGCCCCGTATCGGTGGCAAGGAACTGTATGAGAAACTGCGTGAAAAGGGCATTTTGGTACGGCATTTTGATACCGAGCGACTGCGGGAGTATAACCGCATCACCATCGGCAGTGATAGACAGATGCAGTCTTTTGTTGACTGCGTAAAAACGATATTGGAGGAAGTATGATGAGAAACGCTCAAATTACAAGAACAACGGCAGAAACCGATATTACCCTTACCTTACATCTTGACGGCAAGGGAAATGCTCAGATCGATACGGGCTGTGGCTTTTTAGATCACATGCTCACCCTTTTTGCCAAGCACGGTTGTTTTGACCTTGCGGTTACCTGCAAGGGCGATACGCAGGTGGACTATCATCACACGGTAGAAGATATCGGTATTGCGCTGGGCGAGGCCTTTGCCAAGGCGCTCGGCGATAAAAAGGGCATCGTTCGCTACGGCGATATGCTTTTGCCGATGGACGAGGCGCTGATTATGAGTGCGCTTGACCTGTCGGGCCGTGCCTATCTTGCTTTTGACGTTACCCTGCCTACCTCCCGTGTGGGGGATTTTGATACCGAGCTTGTCAAAGAGTTTTGGTTCGGATTTATCCGCTCTGCCGCCTGCACACTGCACATTCGTATGCTGGCGGGATATAACACGCACCACATTATTGAAGGTACCTTCAAGTCGGTAGCCCGTGCTTTGGCTAAGGCGGTGGCGATTGACGAGAAGAATGCCGAGGCAATTCCCTCTACCAAAGGAGTATTATAATGATCGCAATTGTCGATTACGGCGTAGGTAATTTATTTTCGCTCCGCTCATCCTTTGAGGCGATCGGCGAAGAGGTGATCGTTACCTCACAGGCTGATGAGATAAAGGCTTCCGATAAGATTCTGCTTCCCGGTGTAGGTGCTTTTGAGGATGCGGCGCAAAAACTGCGTGATAGCTGTCTTGATAAGGTACTGATTGAGGAAGTGGCCATGGGCAAGCCGTTACTCGGGATTTGCCTTGGTATGCAACTACTCTTTGAAAAAAGCTATGAGTACGGCGAGCATGCGGGATTAGGACTCATCAAGGGGGCTGTGCGCCCGATTGCCGAGGTCAGTCCTGCGGAATATAAGATCCCGCACATTGGCTGGAATGCATTGAATATGAAAAGACCCTCGCCCATTTTTAAGGATATTCAGGACGGGGATCACGTGTATTTCGTTCACTCTTATTATGCGACCGATTGTGAAGAGTCGGTTATTGCCGATACCGAGTACGGTGCTCCGTTAACGGCGGCGGTGCAGAATAAAAACGTTTTCGGTTGTCAGTTCCATCCCGAAAAGAGCGGGGAAGTGGGACTCAGAATTCTCAAAGCCTTTGCGGAACTGAGGGAGGAACAGGTATGCTGATCTATCCTGCGATTGACCTATACGACGGCAAGGCGGTACGCCTATACAAGGGCGACTATGCGCAGATGACCGTTTACAGCGATGATCCTGCCTCGATTGCCGAAGAGTTTGCCAAGTGCGGGGCAACCCATATGCACATTGTGGATTTAGAGGGCGCTAAGGACGGCACCACTCCCAATTTGGAAACGGTATTAGAAATCAAGCGCCGTGGCGGACTTTTCTGTGAAATCGGCGGAGGTATCCGCACGATGGAGACGATTGACAAATATCTTTCTGCGGGGCTTGACCGTGTGATCTTAGGTACGGCGGCCGTTACCGAAGAGGGATTTGTAGAAAAAGCGGTTGCCCGATACGGAGATAAGATTGCTGTTGGCATTGATATCAAGGACGGCATGGTGGCCATTAAGGGTTGGACCGAGAAATCCGACGTTACCGCCTTTGATTTTTGCAAAAAGATGCAGGATATCGGCGTAAAAACGCTCATCTGCACCGATATTTCCAAGGACGGCGCCATGAAGGGCACCAATCACGAGTTGTACTGTGAGCTGATGAAGCAGTTTGATATGGACATTATCGCTTCGGGTGGCGTATCATCCATCGAGGACGTAAAACGTCTTGCCAAGGAAAACCTATACGGCGCTATTATCGGCAAGGCCTATTACGTGGGTGCGATTGATCTGAAAGAAGCGATTGAGGTGGCACAATGATAACAAAACGAATCATTCCCTGCCTTGACGTAAAGGACGGAAGAGTCGTCAAGGGGGTAAATTTTGCGGGATTGCAGGACGTGTCTTCACCCGTTTCTTTGGCACAGTATTATTCGAGCTGCGGTGCCGATGAGTTGGTTTTTTACGATATTACGGCATCGTCTGACGGACGCAAATTGTTTGCCGATATCCTTCGTGAAACGGCAAGTAAGGTATTTATCCCGCTTACCGTGGGCGGTGGTATTAACACCGTTGAGGATTTTGATCGTGTGCTTAAATGCGGTGCCGATAAGGTGAGCGTCAATTCGGGCGCGATCCGTAACCCTGACCTTGTTGAGCAGGCCGCCAAGCAGTACGGCGATCAATGCGTGGTGCTTTCGGTGGATATTAAACGGGTCGATGGCGTATTCCGTGTCTTTGCCAAGGGCGGAAGAGAAAACACGGGTATGGAAGCCATCGAATGGATCAAGCGCTGTGTCGCAAACGGCGCCGGTGAGGTCGTGGTGAATTCCATTGATACCGACGGCGTGAAAAACGGCTTTGACCTTGATATGTTAGAAGCGGTGTGCAACGCCGTTTCGGTTCCCGTTATCGCATCGGGCGGTGCGGGTAAGATAGAAGATTTTATTACGCTGTTCCACACCCTGCCTAAGGTGGATGCGGGACTGGCGGCGTCCATTTTCCATTTCGGCGAAGTGAAGATTGCCGATCTCAAAGAGGAAATGGCTAAGGCTAATATTGCGGTGAGGAGATAAGTATGATTAACATTGATGAACTTAAATTTGACGAGCAGGGGCTGATCCCTGCCATCGTTACCGATGCCATCAGCAAAAAGGTGCTGACGCTCGCCTACATGAATAAGGAAAGCTTACAGATCTCGATGGAGAAGGGGCTGACCTGTTTTTGGAGCCGTTCGCGTCAGGAGCTGTGGCTCAAAGGCGAAACGAGCGGAAACTATCAGCATATCGTTTCCATTACCGCTGACTGCGACAAGGATGCCTTGGTAGTGGTGGTTGAGCCCGACGGGCCTGCCTGCCATAAGGGTACCTTCTCCTGCTTTGAAGAGCCCGTTTTTGCCAGTGAGGAGTTGCACGATTTTTCTTATGACGGACTGCTTAACTTGATTAAAGGCAGAAAGACCGAGCAGAAGGAAGGTTCTTATACCACCTATCTGTTCCAGAAAGGTATTGATAAAATCCTCAAAAAGATCGGTGAAGAGAGCACTGAGGTCATTATTGCGGCTAAGGCAGAGGATAAGGCGGAAACGATCTATGAGATTGCCGACCTTGCCTATCACGTGATGGTGCTGATGGTGGAAGCGGGGATTTCGCTCGAAGATATCCATCGAGAGTTGGCGTCCCGCCACGTCATTGACCATAAGGTGAAGCAGGAGAAGATGACCAAATGATGGCCGATTATCACGTACATACCCAATTCAGCGACGGCAAGGATACCCTTAAAGAAATGGTGCATGCCGCCATCGAAAAGGGCATGGATGCCATTGGTTTTTCCGATCACTCCTACACCTTTTTCGATGAAAGCTATTGTATGGCAAAGGAAAAGGAAGATACCTACCGTGCCGAGATCTTGGCGCTGAGGGAAAAGTATCAGGACAAAATCAAGATCTATTGCGGTATTGAGCAGGACGCTTATTCCGACCGCCCGACGGCAGGCTATGACTACGTGATCGGTTCGGTGCATTATCTGAAACTGGGTGAGGAATATATCCCCGTTGACGAAACGCCCGAGATTCTTATCTCGGCGGCGGAAAAATATTTTGCGGGGGATATGCTATCGCTTGTTGAGGCGTATTTTAAGACGGTTGCAAGGGTAGTGGAAATGACCGATTGCGATATCATCGGGCACTTTGATTTAATCACTAAATTTAACCGCAACAATGCGCTTTTTGATGAAAATTCACCGCGATACCAAGCGGCGGCTGAGAGTGCTGTCAAGGCGCTTTTGCCCTATGGTCGAGTTTTTGAAATCAATACGGGAGCAATGGCACGTGGATTGCGTGATGGCCCTTACCCTGCCAAGTGCTGGCAGGAAAAGATTACCAAGGGTGGTGGGCGGTTAGTTTATTCAAGCGACAGCCACAGCAAAGAAACCCTCTGTTACGCATTTGCATAAAAAAAACACTCTGCTTTTTTGCAGAGTGTTTATTTTTTCCATTCGGGAACGGATTTTAGTTGTGTATAGAGTTGGCAATAGGATTGATGGCGGGAGGGAGCAATCTCTCCCTTTTCTACTGCCTCACAGATCGCACAGTCCTTTTCGTTGCGGTGGGAGCAGTTGGTAAAACGGCAACCGTCGGCAAAGGGAGCAAATTCGGGGAAGCAGGCAGGAAGCTCGGAGGCTTTTATGGAGGACTGTTCAATCAGCTCCAAAGAGGAAAAACCGGGGGTATCAGCAAAAAAGCCGTTGCCAACGCAAAATAACTCTACGTGGCGGGTCGTATGACGTCCACGCCCTAATTTTTGCGATACGGCGCCCGTCTCCAAGTCCTTATCAATGATGTGAGAAAGAAGACTGCTTTTGCCAACACCCGAAAAGCCGGCAAAGGCGCTGATGCCGTTTTGGGCATAGTCTATGATCTCTTCCATACCTTCACCCGTACTGCCGTTTGTCAAAATCGTTTTGAAACCCGATTTCGTATAGATGCTGAAAAGTTCGGATGCATCGGCAAGGTCGATCTTATTGATGACGATGACCGGTTCGACGTTGGCGTGGCAGGCGATTACCGAAAGCTTGTCGGTAAAGAAAAGGTCGGGAGCGGGATCAGCCGCCGCTATGACGATAAACAATCGGTCAAGATTAGAAATGGGTGGACGCAGAAAATGATTGCGACGGGGATGTAGAGTCTCGATCACGCCGAGTTGTCCTTCTTGCGGAGTGAAGGTAACACGGTCGCCCACGCAAATCACCGTCTTTTCCTTGCGAAAAAGACCACGTGGTTTACATTCGTAAACCACGTTGTCGCATGATACATTATAAAAACCGCCCAGACTTCGTACAACTAAGCCTTCCATTATGCCTGAGACTCCGTATCCGTTTCGGGCTCGGTTTCGGTACCCGTTTCGGTGTCGGGCTCTTCAACGACAGGAGGGAATTCGGGGCCCTTGGAGATCCAAAGTTGGATCTTGGTGCCGGTATCTACCTCTTTACCGTCGGAAGGCGATTGGTCGATAACCTTGCCTTCTTCTACGGTGTCGCTGTATTCTTCCTTGATTTCATAAAGCAGGCCGGCATCGGCTAACTTCATCTTGGCTTCATCACGGGAAAGGCCGATGCAGTTGGGAATCTTAACCTTAGCAATTTCGGCACCCTGCGAGATATAAACGGTGAGTTTTTGAGAAGCGGACAGTTCTTCGCCTGCGGCAGGATCGGTGGAGATTACGTAATCCACTTCGATCTCATCGCTGGTCTGACGAACGATCTTGTAGTTAATACCTAACTTATCGAGTTCGGCTTCGGCTTCTTCTACCGTCATAAATTCAAGATCGGGTACCTTGATCGTCTTAGCACCCAACGATACCTTAATAATGATCTCGGTGCCTGCTTCAACCTGCGTGCCGGCGGCGATGGACTGATCATAGATATAGCCTTCGTCGTAGTCGGCATTGTATTCTTCCTGTTTGGTTAAGGTGAGGTTGGAAGACAACAGGGTGTCGTCTTCTACTTCGTCAATAGTCTTTCCGACAAAGTTGGGCACTTCAATATTAACAGGAGCCGAGGAATCGTTGGGATTTGCCGTGCCGCCGCCAAAGAGATACAGGCATACAATCAAGGCAATAACAACAATACCGGCGCCGATACCCGAAACGAGGGCAATAATATTGTTCTTATTCCAGAATTTTTCGGTGGTTTCCTCAGTAGCTTCGGCAATTTCGGCGGTGGCGGGCTCTTCCACCAGATCGTAATCGAACACGACCGTTTCATCAGCCAAAACCGCCTTTAAGTCGGTAATCATTTCGGTAGCGCTGTTATAACGCTTATCGGGTGTTTTCATCATCGAGCGCAACACGATCTGTTCCAGACCCTCGGGGATGGAACGGTTAATGGCGCGCGGGGGTTTTGCCGTAGACTGAATCTGCTTAATGGCCACGTTAACGGGGGTATCACCGTCGAAGGGAAGCTCGCCCGTGAGCATTTCATAGAGCATAACGCCGATGGAGTAGATATCACTGCGGGGATCGGTATGCTCACCTCTTGCCTGCTCGGGCGAGATGTAATAAACGGTGCCGATGGCTTTATCGGTCATGGTAACCGTTTCAAACTTATTGATACGGGCAATACCAAAGTCCATGACCTTAATCGTTCCGTCGTTGAGTATCATAATATTCTGGGGCTTAATATCACGGTGGATCACGCCACGCTCGTGGGCGTGATTAAGCGCCGACAGCGTTTGCATCGTGATCTTGCAGGCAACCGATGCGGGAATAATTTTCTGAGAGCGGATAAATTCTTTTAAGGTAATACCGTTAACATACTCCATAACGATATACTGTAAATTACCCTCAAAGTCAAAATCAATGACGCTGACGATATTGCGATGGCGCAACATCGAGATAGCACGGGACTCGTTGAGGAAGCGACGGCGGAACTGTTCGTCGGATACAAACTCCTCTTTGAGGATCTTTACGGCAACGGTGTTGCCGGTAACACGGTCGGTCGCCTTATAAACGATGGCCATACCGCCGCTGCCGACGACATCTTCCAATACAAAACGGTCTTTTAATACGGTACCGGTATATCTGTCCATAATTTTTAACTCCTTGCATCCAGAATAATGACAGTGATGTTATCTCTGCCGCCACGTTTACAGGCCTCTTGCACTAACAGTTCGCAGGCCTCTTTCGGCTCATGGTTTCGCACGTACTCGCCAAGCTCGTCATCAGTGAAGTATCCGTGCAGACCGTCTGAGCATAACAGTAGGTATTTGCCGTTTAGATTAACGGGATAAAGGTCGGCCTCCACGTCAAGGTCGGTTCCGATGGCACGGGTGATGATATTGCGTTGAGGGTGAACTTTCGCCTCCTCGGGGGTAATCTCACCCAGCTCCACCAAAGCACCCACAATCGAGTGGTCATGCGTGATGGCTTTGCAACTTTCGTCATCGATCAGGTAGGCTCGGCTATCACCGATATTGGCGATAATGCCGATACCGTTTGTCAGCACACAGCCGACAACGGTGGTGCCCATACCGGAATATTCCACGTGTCCGACCGATTTCTCATACACCTGCTCGTTAACGGTTTTTAATATTTCGTGCAGTTCGATAGCGGGGTTTTCAATCACTGCCGATGCTTGATCGTTTAGCATCTTAGTAAACAACTCACTGGCAAAGGTGCTGGCATAGCGACCTGCCTTGGCACCGCCCATACCGTCGAAAACGGCGGCGAAGACGGTATCGTCAGCGAGCGAACCCTGCACAAAGGTATCTTGATTTTCTAAGCGTACAACGCCCTTGTCTGTAACTCCGGCAATCTGCAATTTATTCACGACCTTTCTTCGCACGGAGCTGTCCGCACGAACCGGAAATATCACTGCCCATGCTTCGTCTCACCGTAGCGGTGATCTGGCCCTGGGACAGTAGTTTTTGAAATGTAAAAATATCTTCTCGGCTACACTTTTCAAATTCCCGCCCCTCAACGGGATTGACCGAAATAAGATTAACGTGCCGATTTTTCAGTGGTTTGAGAAGGGAAATAAGCTGTTTGGCGCAAGAAGGGGAATCGTTAAAGCCTTTAATTAAGGTATATTCAAAGGTGATGCGCCGTCCCGTGCTCGCCTCATAATTGGCGCAGGAGCGGATTAGCTGAGCAAGGGGATAAGTATGGGCAATAGGCATAATCTTTTTGCGCAGTTCATCACTGGGTGCGTGTAAGGACACGGCAAGATTAATGCCTAATTTTTCTTTGCTAAGTGCATCGATCTGCGGACAAAGACCGCAGGTGGACAGCGTGATGTGGCGGGTAGAGAGATTGACACCGCGCGGGTCATTGATCAGGCGAATAAAGCGGAGCACGTTATCGTAATTATCCAGCGGTTCGCCCATGCCCATCAGCACGATGGAATCAATACGACGCCCCATATCCTTGGCTAAAAACAGATACTGGTCCCGAATCTCGCCTGCCGTGAGATCTCGCTTTCGTCCGCCGATGGTGGAGGCGCAGAAGGCGCAACCCATACGGCATCCTACCTGAGTAGAAAGGCAGACCGAAAGCCCGTGATTATAATCCATCACCACGCACTCAATCAGTGCCTCATCATCTAATTTTACTAAATATTTAACCGTTCCGTCAAGAGCTGAGCAGTATTTATTTACAATTTTGAAAGAAGTCAAAACACTGTTTTCTTTGAGCCAATCGATCATGGACTTTGGCAGGTTATGAATGTCATCATATTTTGCAATGCCCCGAGATAAATGTTTATACAACTGGTCGGCACGGTAGCGGGGAAAATGATTGGCAACCAACCACGCTTCCAGCTCTTCATAGCTCATACTTTTTATATTGTTCATAGCGCTTCCTTTTTCAGCAAAGTCATATAAAATCCGTCGTGGGCATCGGCGCAAACTACCTCTTCCGTTACCGAAAATTCTTTATGGCGTGATAAAAACGCACGAACAATATCGGCATTTTCCCGCTGATCCAGCGAGCAGGTGGAATAAAGCAGACGTCCGCCCGACCTGAGATAGCGTGAGGCGTTTTCCAAAATAGCCAACTGTATTTCATTTAGCGACGCCACGTCCGATAGGGCATAGCGCAGTTCGGGACGGCGGGATAACTGCCCTAACCCCGAACAGGGGACGTCGGCCAAAATGCAATCGGCCGCCATTACGTCAAGAGGCATCGTGGCATCAGCCGTTTGGGCAACAAGGGAGTTTATTCCTAAGCGTTTTGCCCCTGCCTTAATCAGAGCAACACGGTGCTCGTGCAAGTCAAAGCCAAGGATACGTCCGCTATCCTGCATATACTGGGCGGCAGTAAAGGATTTTCCGCCGGG
>JAZOCX010000106.1:0-5447 GCA_045596725.1 Eubacteriales bacterium | reverse complement strand
CCAAGAACGGACGCGACAGCGAAAGCAAACGTCTTGGCGCAAAGCGCGCTGACGGTCAGTTCGTTACGGCCGGCAACATACTCTTCACCCAGCGTGGCACTAAGATCCATCCCGGCATCAATGTCGGCAAGGGATCGAATGATACTCTGTTTGCCCTGAAAGACGGCGTCGTTCGTTATGAGCGCGTTGGTAAGGATCGCAAGAGAGTCAGTGTTTACGAACAGGCGTAAGGCTGTATGATAAAATCTCAAAGGCATTCGCCTTTGAGATTTTTTTCGCTCTCGAAACGAGGTGTAATGAATGTTTGATGATTATGCAAAAATCCACGTAAAAGCAGGTAACGGCGGTGATGGCTGTGTTTCCTTTTTGCGTGAAAAATATAGACCTTCCGGCGGTCCGGACGGTGGACGTGGCGGCAACGGCGGCGACGTTATCTTTATTACCGATAAGAATATCAATACGCTTGTTGATTTCCGTTTTAAGCGCAAATACTGCGCCGAAAACGGTACGCCCGGCGCACCGAAAAACTGCACGGGCAAATGCGGAGAGCCGTTATATATTAAGGTTCCCGAGGGAACGGTTATTCGTGAAGCGGAAAGCGGACAGGTAATCGTTGATATGTCGGGTGTTGATGAATTTGTCGTGGCTCACGGCGGTAAGGGCGGTTGGGGCAATGCCAGCTTTGCCAATTCGGTTCGTCAGGCGCCCCGCTTTTCCAAGACCGGTCGCCCCGGCGAGGAATTAGATTTGATTCTGGAATTAAAATTGATTGCCGATATCGGCTTGGTGGCAATGCCTAATGCAGGCAAAAGCACCTTGCTCTCGGTCATTTCGGCGGCACGCCCTAAGATCGGCAACTATCCTTTTACTACGCTTGTACCTAATTTAGGTGTTGTAAGGGTAGGGGAGGAGTCCTCGTTTGTCGTAGCTGATATCCCCGGCTTGGTTGAGGGTGCGGCTGATGGCGTAGGGCTTGGTATCCGCTTTTTGCGGCACGTTGAGCGTTGCCGATTGATCGTTCATATGGTCGATATCGCCTCAACCGAGGGTCGTGATCCGATTGATGATTTTGAGAAGATCAACGCCGAGCTTGCTAAATACAGCGAAAAATTGGCGGGAAAACCCCAGCTTGTTGTTGGCAATAAGGCAGACGCTATCTATGATGAAGAATTGGCCGAGCGTTTTCGTTCCTATATTAAGGAAAAAGGCTATGAATATATGGAAATCTCTGCGGCAACCCGCACGGGTATTGATGAGTTGATCTCGGTAATGTGGGATAAGCTTAAAGATCAACCCGAGATGGAGATTTTTGAAGCGGAATATATACCGCAGGCGGTTGAAGAAACCAGCAAATCGGTACGCATTACCCGTGATGGCGATTTCTTTATGGTGGAAGGCAAGTGGCTGATTTCTGTTATCAATGCCACGAATTTCGACGATTATGAATCCATTTCTTACTTTGAACGTACCTTAACCGAGGCGGGCGTTTATGCGGCTTTGGAAGAGGCGGGGATAGAGGATGGCAACACCGTTGATATTTATGGCATACAATTTGATTATATGAAATAATTATAAGGCAGAGAATGAAGATCTCTGCCTTAATTTTTTGAAAAAATTTCAAAAAAAATATTGTAATTATTTGTCAAAGTAGTATAATAAAAGCATATTTTTTTAGTGAGGTGTAGAAAAATGTCTTTTAGAACCGAATATCTGCAAAAGGTATACGACAATGTTGTTAAGCGCGATCCCGATCAGCCTGAATTTCATCAGACGGTCAAAGAGGTTCTCGAATCTTTGGAGCCCGTTATCGAGAAGCGCCCTGATATTGTAAAAGCCGGCATTGTTGAGCGTATGGTTGAACCCGAGCGCATCATCACCTTCCGTGTTTCCTGGATGGATGATAACGGCAACGTTCAGGTAAACAGAGGCTACCGTGTTCAGTTTAACTCGGCCATTGGTCCTTACAAGGGTGGCTTGCGTTTCCATCCTTCCGTAAACCTTTCCATTATGAAGTTCCTCGGCTTTGAACAGACCTTCAAGAACTCCCTGACCACCCTGCCTATGGGCGGTGCCAAGGGCGGTTCTGACTTTGATCCTAAGGGTAAGTCGGATGCTGAGGTTATGCGCTTCTGCCAGAGCTTTATGACTGAGCTTCATAAGCATATCGGCCCGAATACCGACGTTCCTACCGGTGATATCGGCGTAGGTGCTCGTGAGGTTGGCTATATGTATGGCCAGTATAAGCGTCTCCAAAACGCTTTCGAAGGTGTGTTGACCGGTAAAGGTATTTCCTTCGGTGGTTCCTTGATCCGTCCCGAGGCAACCGGTTTCGGCGCTGTTTATTACACTGTTGAGATGCTCAAATCCTTCGGTGAAGATATTAAGGGTAAGACCTTTGCTGTTTCCGGCTTCGGTAACGTTGCTTGGGGTACCGTTAAGAAGCTGACCGAACTCGGCGGTAAGGTTGTTACCATCTCTGGCCCCGATGGCTATGTTTACGATGAAGACGGTATCAATACCGAAGAGAAGATCAACTTTATGCTTGAAATGCGTGCTTCCTGCCGTGATAAGGTTCAGGACTATGCAGATAAGTTCGGCGTTCCTTTCTATGCCGGTCAGAAGTCTTGGGGTGTTAAGGCTGACGTTATTATGCTCTGCGCAACCCAGAACGAGGTTGGTATGGCTGAGGCAGAAAAGATCGTTGCTAACGGCGTTAAGTATTATGTTGAAGTTTCCAATATGCCCACTACCAACGAGGCTATTGCCTATCTGAAAGAGAACGGCGTTATCGTTGCTCCTTCTAAGGCTGTTAATGCCGGCGGTGTTGCCGTTTCGGGTCTTGAAATGTCGCAGAACTCGATGCGTTACAGCTGGACTGCCGAAGAGGTTGATGCAAAACTGCATCAGATCATGAGCAGCATCTATAAGGCTTCCTATGATGCCGCAAAGGCCTACGGTATGGAAGGCGACTTGGTTGCCGGTGCGAATATTGCCGGATTCATCAAGGTTGCTGAGGCTATGTTGGCTCAGGGTGTAGCGTACTAAAAATGCTAAAAAGCAGTCGGAGTTTTCCGGCTGCTTTTTTTATGCAAAATTTGTCGATGAAATAAACTGCGTTTTTGTGCAATATCAACAAAAAGAATTCTATTGGTTGACATGCGTAGTGTTTAAGAGTATAATTATAATCGAACAAATGGTGGTAGTGCGTCCTTTTTTAGGCACCATTGATAATAAATGTATGGAAAAGCAGAAAAAAGTCGAGTTTCGCCTTTTTTCTGTTCTATTGCATTTTTTTAGAAACGCAACTAATTTTTACACACCAAAAGGAAGTGATTTTACATTATGGGAGAGTACATACTCGAGGTTAATAACATCACTAAGTTATTCCCTGGCGTTGTCGCAAACGATAATGTCAGTCTTAATGTAAAACCCGGTGAGATTCTGGGACTCATTGGTGAAAACGGTGCAGGTAAATCCACCCTGCTCAAAATCATCAACGGTATTTATCCTCATGGATCCTATCAGGGCGAAATTAAGATTAACGGTGAAGTGGTTAAACCTACCAGTCCGATTGATGCAGTAAGGCTGGGCATCGGCTTTGTTGCGCAGGAAGTTTCGGTTTTCCACTATGAAAGCGTTCCTGAGAACATCTACATGGGCGACTTAACGCTTGGTAAAAAGACCATTTGGGTTAACCAGCACAAGCTCCGTCAGGCTGCTCAGGAATTGATCGATGACCTTCAACTGGGTATCGATATCGATCTTGACACCAGAAAGATGAGTATCGGTCAACAGCAGATGCTGATGATTGCCAAAGCTCTGTCTTCTCATCCGAAGATCCTGGTTCTTGACGAGCCTACGACTTCGCTTTCCAATCGTGACGTTGCCAACCTGTTCCGTGTTGTTCGTCGTTTGCGTGATAACGGTACCGGTATTATTTTCGTAACGCACAAGATGGATGAGATTATGGAACTGACTGATCGTGTTACTGTATTGCGTGACGGTAAGCGCGTAGCCGAGTTTGAGAAGAAAGACTATGATCGTGAAAAGATCATTGCTGCTATGATCGGTCGTGAAGTTACCAATATGTATCCTTCCCGTGATGTTCCTATTGGTGAAGAAGTCCTTCGTGTTGAAGGCATTACCGTAAGCCACCCCCATATTGCTGACCGCAATTTGGTTGAAGACGTATCCTTTACGGTGCGTGCCGGTGAGGTTTTAGGTGTAGCCGGTCTGGTTGGCGCAGGTCGAACTGAGGCATTGACTGCTATTTACGGTGTACATAAGCTTAAATCAGGTAAGATCTTTATCAACGGTAAGGAAACCAAGATCACCGGCCCTACCGATGCGATGAAGAAGGGTATCTCCCTTGTAACGGAGGACAGAAAGAAATACGGCTTGTTGTTCAGCTGGAATATTATCAAGAATATCTCCATCACCAACTACAACGCCATTTGTAACGGTCCTTTCGTTAACGAGAAGAAGGAAGCAGAACGTGCGGAATATTACTTCAAAACGCTCCGCGTAAAAGCGCCTAAGAAGGAAGTTTTGGTTGACACTCTTTCGGGTGGTAACCAGCAGAAGGTCGTTATTGCCCGTTCGCTCAATACCGAGCCTAAGGTTTTAATTTTGGATGAGCCGACCAAGGGTATCGACGTTGGTGCCAAGAGCGAGATTTATCAGATCATCAACGAATTTGCCGCTCAGGGCTTCGCCGTTGTTATGATTTCTTCGGATTTGGCAGAGCTGGTTAATATGTGCGATCGCTTTGTTGTTATGGCGGAGGGTCGTATTGTTGGTGAACTCAACAAGGACGAAGCCGATAACGCTTCTATCATGCGTTTGGCTACTAAGACCTTTAAGAAGATCGCTAATCAAAAGGAGGAGGAATAAGCAATGGAAAATACAATTGATAAGCGCAATAGAAATTCAGTTGCATTAAAGATTAAGCTGGTTAAGTTCTTCCTTTCTTCTGAATTTATGGCAGTTGTTTTCATCTTGATCCTTTCGCTTTTGGCAGGTGCGGTGAATGAAAACTTCTTTTCTTCTTATAACGTATTAAGAATGTTGCGTAACTGCTCTTTCGTGGGCATTGTATCGATCGGTCAGGCACTTATCATTATGTCGGGCGAGATGGACCTTTCCACCGGCGCTGTGGGCGTTTTTGGTTCGGTTATCTTCGGTATTATGTGTATTTGGGATTCTTATCCTATGTGGCTGGGTATTCTGGTTGCGGTGCTATTTTGCTGCATGATGGGTTGGCTTAACGGTTTCTTAATGCTCAAGGTCGGCGTTATGAAGTGGGTTGCTACCTTGGCTACCGGTTCTCTGTGTAGTGGTTTGGCAGGCTTCTTGTGCAACGGTACGCCTATTGAGGGTCTTCCTGAAGAGATGATTGATTTTGCGTATATCACCGTTAACCCCGGCGGCATTTTCGGAAGAACGGG
>JAZOCX010000105.1:0-5221 GCA_045596725.1 Eubacteriales bacterium | reverse complement strand
TATTATTCACCCCCATAGAAAAACCCGATATTAAAAAAATGCGCCGTGCCAAATGCTTATCCCACACAAAATAGGTAACGGCAACGAGCAAAATCAAAATCGTTTCCTCGCCAAGCACCGTGATCGCCTCAAAAAGCGATGCACCCCATTCGGTGCGAATCGACTCAATATAACGCAAAATATCGATTTCAAAGTTAAACATCGCTTCTCCCCCAAAAACGTAATCATACGGTCGTATACGAACGCTACCAAGACAAAGACAAATACAAATACAAAGACAAACACCATAACGCGCGCGCGAGGGCTTTTCCACTGTGGAAAACCGTTTTACAAAAAGTATCGGGTGCGCTCATCCCGCGTGTACGCTTTTCGCTTTACGATATAGGAGCAATAAAGGGCAAATGCATGGGCAAATAACTTATCTTGTTTTTTATGATGATACCTTATTTGTTCAAATTCATCTTAGCGGTTTTAATGGATGCAATCAACAAAATACGAATGGTTGAACACGTTTTATCAATAGACTTATATGTTTCTTCATGAATGTAATTCGTTTTCAAAAGCATTTCAAGCCATTTCCCTGTTTCGCTTGCTTCTTTAAGAGCAATTTCGAGTTTGGCAATGAAATCGGCACGGCTATGACCATATTTACTTTCTGCAATATTCACACATACACTTGTTGCGCTTCTGCTGATTTGATTTGAAATGACAGTTTCGTGTTTAGCCTTTAATTCTTTTGACAACTCCAAAACGTCAACAGATAGTTTCATGGATAAATCCGACAATTTATCTTCTTTCATTACCATCACCTCGCTTATGGTATGGATTATACCATATCTTTACACCAAGCGCAACGTCTCACTCGTGAGCGTACCTTTGCGACAAAGTCGCAACATCGTTTTGTGTCTGTTCAAAATGAAGTTCTCGCCCTGCGAGAAATGATGTTGACCGCAAGCAGTCAAACGATGTTGTGTCCTTGCGGACACAAACACAAAAAGAAACACCCCCAAAGGGAGTGTTTCTTTTTGGTACGCCCGACTGGATTTGAACCAGCGACCTTCAGAGTCGGAGTCTGACGCTCTATCCAACTGAGCTACGGGCGCATATCTTGCCCCAAATTTTGGGGCAAGGCTGTTTATTTTTTCAGGGTATATACCGACACCGTACTGCTCTCGGTGGCCGTAAAGGCATACACGTAGCGTGTTCCGCCCTCGATGTCCGATTTCTCTTCTTGAACCACCGTCGCTCCGCAGAGTACACTCGGCAGGCTGATCATCTCATAGCCCGACTCTACATCGACAATAAAGCGATAGGTTTCTCCCTTTACATAACTATTGTCAATATGCGGGATACATACATAGCCCTCGCCTGCGGGCAAGGTGATCTCTACCTCATCAATTCGCAAGACCTTAATGCTGATCGTATAATCCTGCTCGACCTTTTCAATTTCAAAGGTATAGGTTTTTGCTTCTCCCGAGCTGACTGAAAGGGGCGTCAATTCCTTATCGCCTGCCTTAACGACCAGACTGCCATACCCCTCATTGACCTTAACCGAGAAGACAAAGCTCTCGCCTTGCTTCACCGAAACCGAGGCATTGGCACCGGGCGAGGTGATATAGCCTGCATGGGATGCCGGCATTTTCATCGTATAGGTTGGCGCATCCGGCTCACTTGCTTCATTGGAATTATAAAGCTTGGGGTTGGCACCGGGCGAATGGGTGGAGCACAAATAATTCTTGGTACCGCTGGAATAACCCGCCTTCACCCCTGACGGCAAAACGTTTTTCCACACCACGTCGTTAATTGCCAAAGGCACGCCCGAGGGAATGGTACGGAAAACGTACTGGGCATCGGAAATCGGGAAGTTACCGCCGTAGTTACGCTCCACGTTGATCATCGTAGCCAAATGGGCCGAGGGGCAATTTTCGTGGGCGATTCTGCCCGACTTATCGCAGATATACACCGCCACGTGGCAGGTGCAGGACTCAGCGGGAACCGTTTCGGGGGTAAACCACGCCGTAAAGGTGCGGGCACCGCGCACGTCGATCAAGCAGTTGGCATCGGCGAGCATACCGCAGTCGGCGCAAACCGTTTCCTGAACCAAAGAAGCGGGACGAGCCTTCATTTCCTTACCCGAATAGCCGACAGCGTCGACCACGTACTGCATAATATTTTTCCAAATGGTCTTCTGGGTATTGGAGCCAAAGCCGTAGGTTACGAGGTTGGCATTCTGGTCAAAGCCCATCCAAACGGCAGCCGAGAAATAGGGGGTAAAGCCACAGTACCATTTATCGTAGTTATAGTTGGACGTACCGGTTTTACCTGCCAAGGGAACCGTCAATCGGCCGGGGGATGCGATACCGTTTTTCACACTGTCTACCAAGATATCCTGCATCAGCCAAGCGTTCTCCTCCGAGACGACACGCTCGCCCTGCGTATCCTTTTGCAAAACAACGGCACCTGCCTGCGACTCAACCTTGGTGTAAGAAATCGGCTCATGATAGATACCGCCCGAGGCGATAGCGCCGTACGCCGCCGTCATTTCCTCAACCGTAACACCCTTCACCATAGCACCCATCGAGAGCGCAGCCAAGTTCTCATCGCCCTTGCTTGTGCCGGGTACCAGCGTGGTGAATTTCATCTTTTCTTCCAAGAAAGTATAGGAATTTTTCATGCCGAGCATCTGCAACACCTGTGCCGCCGAAGCATTCAACGAGTTGCGAATGGCGCCGAACATGGTTGTTTTACCATAGAAATAACGGGCGGCATTCTGAGGGTATGCCGAGCCGTTAAGGAAGGTAACGGGCGCATCGTCCACTACCGTGCCCTCGGTAATCACACCCGCTTCCAGTGCAGGCAGATAGCAGGACAAGGGTTTGAGCGCCGAGCCGGGCTGACGCACCGAACTGGTAGCACGGTTAAGATCACGGCTGGATTTATCACCGCGACCGCCCATAACGCCTAAAATATGGCCATTGGTATGGTCCATAATCATCGTGGCAACCTGATAATCGGCGTCCTCTTTTTTGTCCTCGATAAAGGTGCCTTCCTTCTCATAAACCTCTTCCAGCGCCGTTTGCACACGCATATCCACGGTGGTATAAATGCGCAGTCCGCCACTGAACAGAAAGTTGGACGCAGCAAGCTCGGAATAGCCTTTTTCCTCTTGCAGGTCGTTCAGGACGTCATCGATCACCATATCGACAAACCAGGAATAGGTGGAAGACAGAGCCATATCCTTACCGTCGGGATTAAATTCAAGTTCCTGCGCCTTGGCGGCTTCGTACTCTTCCTTGGTGAGCTTACCAAGCTCGTACATTTTGCCCAAGATCAAGTCTTTACGGGCAAGGTTGGCCTCCAAATGACCGTACGGCTCATAGCTTGCGGGCAAATTGATAATACCGAACAGCGAGGCGCTTTCGGCCACCGTTAAGTCCTTTACTTCTTTTTCAAAATAAAGCTCAGCCGCCTTGCCTAAGCCGTAGGCACGGTAATTGAAATAAACGGTATTGATATAATACTCTAAAATATCGTTTTTCTGGTACTTACGCTCAATATACAGTGCACGCAAGATCTCCTGCGCCTTACGTTGCCAGCTGCGGTCGTTATCCTGCGTTAAGTTTTTGATTAACTGCTGCGTAATGGTAGAAGCACCGTAATCGTCATTACCGAGCACCCAGCCGATAACGGCACCGCCGAAACGCTTCCAGTCAACACCGCTATGCTCCCAGAAACGCTCGTCCTCAATCGAAATAAGGGCGTCGACCGTATGCTTGGGGATATCCTCTAAATTGACCCAAGAGCGGTTTTCATCCACAAACAGTTCCTGCATCTTCTCATACTCGCCCGTTTCGGCGTTTTGCGCATAGAGGATAGTGGTATATTCCATATCACGGTTGGCAAACAGCTCGTCCATCGCCTCGTCTTCATAGCCGTTAATGAGAGCGAGGAATACGATAAGGCCGATCGCCACACATCCGCCGATAAAGGAACCGACGTAGCCGGCGATCTTCAACCATTTGTTCAAAGGCTTTGGCTCGGACTTCTTAGCACTCGGCTTCACCGCACCGATCTTAATGGTATCGCCCATATCCGAGGCTTCTGCCTTAATCTCCTCAGACAGCGTAAAGGGCATCGTATGATCCTCAATGGGGATCTGGTCAATATCATCCTGAATAGGGGGAAGACTCGGTGCCTCGGGCTCAAAATCGGCATTCGAGAGCGCCGCCATAGCGTTACTCGCCACCTCGGCATTATGCGCATCTTCCTGCATCATACGCTCATAACGCGCCTCTTCCTCGGGGGTGGGCGCATCAAAAGAAGCGGGCTCCTCCTTGGCTTTGCCAAGACCATCGTCCACCATCTTCATCAGTTCGTCAAAATTAAATTCGGTAAAATCAAAATCGTTACTCAATTTTATTCACCTCTTTACCCTTTATTATACCATATCTCGCTTTAATTTCAAGCACAAAAAAAACCGAACCTTACGGTTCAGTTTTTTCAGGTTCCGTCTGTACGGCAGGCTTGCAATAGCACCAATAGGCGGGCTTGGTTTCGGGGGTAACCCAGGGATAAAAAACGCTGGATTTTCCGCTGTCATACAAACTGTTTTCGTTGGAATAGCCGCCGCAACGACCGCAGACCGACATCCTCTGCAATTCCTCGGGGCGCTCCATAAATTCCTTGCCTTCGTACCCGACGGCGTCGACCACGTACTGCATCACGTTTTTCCAGACGATCTTCGGTACGGTAATAATCACGCCCGCATCGCTTAAATTAACCGGCTCGTCGTATCCGACCCACAACCCTGCCGCAAAATAAGGGGTGTAGCCCATATACCATTTATCGTAATTATCGTTTGAGGTGCCCGTTTTCGCCGCCAAGGGAATGGACAGACGGCCGGGCGCCGCCAATCCGTACTTGGCGCTGTCAACCAACACGTCGTGCATCAGCCAAGCACTGGTGTAACTGCACACCTGCTCACCCTGCTCAACATTTTCGAGCACGATCTTTCCGTCAGCCGTTTCAATCTTGGTATAAGAAATCGGCTCGTGATAGACCCCGCCCGAAGCGATAGTGCCGTACCCGCCGACCATCTCTCGCACCGTTACGCCGTAATGGAAGGCGCCCATCGAAAGGGCGGCTAAATTGGCATCCTCCTCAACGAGGGTACTGAAATGAAGCTTGTTTACTAAAAAGTCATAGGACTCATCCAACCCCA
>JAZOCX010000104.1:0-8059 GCA_045596725.1 Eubacteriales bacterium | reverse complement strand
CATCTTCTTGGTCGGCTCCTGCAAACTCATAATGCGAGCGCCCACCTTGGATATGTAGCCTTCGGGCACCTTAAATACAGGGTTTTCAGGCTGACCGTACACACCGTTAAAACGCTGTGCAATATCACGAGCCAATTCCAGATGCTGTTTTTGATCCTCGCCTACCGGCACAAGGTCGGTCTGATACAACAGAATATCTGCCGCCATCAGCACGGGATAGGTAAAGAGTCCCGCATTGATGTTGTCAGCATAACGAGTGCTTTTATCCTTAAACTGAGTCATACGGGAAAGCTCGCCAAACATCGTATAACAGTTAAGCACCCAAGCCAGTTCAGCGTGTGCCGAAACCTGACTCTGTAAAAACATCACGTTCTTTTCCGGATCAAGTCCGCAAGCAAGCAAAAGCGCCATCGTTTCCTTGCAACGGGCACGAAGCTGAGCGGGATCCTGGCGAACGGTAATGGCGTGCAGATCCACTACCGAATAATAGCAATGATAATCGTCTGCCAACTTACCCCAGTTCTTAACCGCACCAAGATAATTACCTAATGTGATTAAGCCACTGGGCTGAATGCCCGAAAAAATAATCTTCTTATTTTCATCCATACCGATTAACCCTCTTGATTATCATGATTCATGAGCATTTCCTGCCATTGCTCACGGGTAAGCAAAACCTTCCTCGGCTTACTTCCCTCGTAAGGACCGACAACGCCCATACTCTCCATCTCGTCAACGATACGTGCCGCACGAGAATAGCCGAGCTTTAATCTGCGTTGGAGCAAGGAAACCGACGCCAAACCCGCATCCACAACCACTTCAATTGCATCGTGGAGCATCGGATCACGGTCATCGCCGCCATCGGCGTGAGAAACGCCCTCGGCAGGTTGATTGGTTTCAGCGGCATTCTTCTCGATCTGTTCAATGACTTCTTGATCGTAATTAGTCTGCGATTCACCCTTAACAAAATCGGTAACCGCTTTAATTTCACTATCACTTACATAGCAACCCTGCAAACGAAGCGCCTTGTTTTTACCGATCGGCTGGTAAAGCATATCACCTTTACCCAATAACTTTTCAGCACCGGGGGCATCAAGGATAATACGGGAATCAACCTGACTGCCCACTGCAAAAGCGATACGGGAAGGAATGTTTGCCTTAATAGTACCGGTAATAATATCAACCGAAGGACGCTGTGTAGCGACAATCAAATGCATACCGGCGGCACGAGCCATCTGAGCCAAACGACAAATGGCCTCTTCTACCTCGTGCGGGGCGCACATCATAACGTCAGCCAACTCATCGATAACGATCAGGATATTCGCCATAGGCTTTTCACCCTTAGCGATCGCCTGCTCATTATATGCGTGAATGTTACGGCTTGATGTTTCGGTAAACAATTTATAGCGGTTGAGCATCTCGCCTACCGCCCATTTCAAAGCACCCGCTGCCTTTTTAGGATCGCTCACAACCGGGCTGATGAGGTGCGGAATCCCGTTGTATACATCCAATTCGACCTGTTTCGGGTCGATCATAATCATCTTCACTTCGTCGGGCTTTGCCTTATAAAGAATACTGGTGAGCATCGTATTGATACAAACCGACTTACCCGAACCTGTGGTACCGGCAATCAGCAGATGGGGCATGGACGCAATATCGCAGGTAATGGTATTACCCGAAATATCCAAGCCGAGCGCCGTTGTCAAATTACTCTTGGCATCACGAAACTCGGGCGTGGAAAGCATACGACGGATACTGATCGGCGACGTTTCCTTATTCGCCACCTCAATACCGATGGTGCCCTTACCGGGGATAGGGGCTTCCACACGCAAACTGATGGCTTTCAGCGCAAGCGCCAAGTCCTCTGCTAAGGTATTGAACTTATTGATACGAACGCCCTTACCCGGCGTCAATTCATAGCGGGTAACCGAAGGGCCTCGGCTAATATTGACAACCTTAGCTTCAACGTTAAAGCTCGCCAAAGTTTCCACTAATTTAAGCGCCGTTGCACGCAATTCTGCCTCATTATACTTCGAAGCGTCCTTGGTGTCCGCCTTTAACAGATCAAGGCTCGGCAACCGATAATTGGCATACAGGTCTTCTTTTTTCTCCTGCTGTGCCATTTCTTCGGAGAGTTGCTGATCCATTTGTTGCATTGCCTGCTCGGTCAACTTTTTATCGGCTTCAATCTTCTCGTCAACCGTTTCGTGCACCATGGCCGTGTGAATGGGAGGCTCGTCTCCTTCAAGGGCTTTGATAATTTTAGCCGTGTCAACCTTAGGCTCCTCTTCCCGCACCGTTACGGGAATATCCAATTCATTTTTAGGCTCTGCTTTGGGTGCAGGCTCTTTTTTCTGAGGCTTCTCCGTTTCCTTTTCGGTTGATTTAGCGGGAATAGACTCTTTTACGGTATCCACGATATCCTGACCGCTAAACGGGAAAAGAACGTCTTTAAGACGCACAAACAAAAAGCCTACCGAACCAACAAGCGAAAGAATCAGAACAAATCCCAACACCAATGCGGCGCCTACGATTTCAAGGCCCTTTGTGGGCAGGAAAGCAACTAAGCCGCCGATGATACCGCCCGATGCCGACGTTTGAGCGCCCTCAAAAAGCTTTTGGATAAACCCGATAAATTCTTGCCCCTCATAGACCTTTGCCTGAGGCGACAGGTTATGTATAAAGGCGGAAAGTAAAATCAGCGCAACCGCAAAAAGCCAAATACGAATACCTACCTTCTTGTCTTTCCCTTTTACTAAAAGACAAATGGCCGATACGAGCAAATAGATCGGCAGAATATAGGCGCAGGTACCCAAGAGCCCCTTCATCATCAAAAGCATAAAACTTCCAAAGGGCCCGACGGCATTAAACAAAGATAACAACAAAAGCACCGAAACCAAGATGAGCGACATCAGCCAGATTAAACGGCTTGTCTCTCTCTTTTGTGCCTCGGTCGGTTTTTTTGTCTGTCTTTTTTTCTTTTTGGTGGCCATACAATCCGTCCTTTATTTTACAAGTGAATAGATAATAGCAAAGATACCTACTGCTCCACAGTAATAGGCAAAAATACCAAACTTATCCTTTTTAATTAACAGTTCAACTAATTTAATTGCCAAATAGCCCGAAAATGCGGCAACAACCATGCCAACGATATAAGGGCCAAGATCAACGGTGGGCAGAATTTCAAAAGCATCCTTTATCTTCAAAACGGCACTGCCGCAAATGGCAGGGAGAGAAAGAATAAAGGAATATTCCACGGCTTGCTTTCTGGAAAATCCACGGATCAAGCCGGCAGTAATCGTAGAGCCGGAACGGGAAATGCCGGGGATCAGCGCTAATGCCTGGAATAAACCGACAACAACCGAATCCTTGACGGTAATATCATCGCCCTCTTTACCCGTAATACCGTTTTTCACACGCTTGCCCGACAGATAATCGCCCAGTGCAAGGATGATTGCCGTAAAGAGCAAGGCAATGCCCACCAATAAAAGAGAATTAAACAGTGCTTCAATCTGATCGGAAAGCAAAACAAAGGGAACGAGTATGGCCGTGGAAAGAATCATTAACAGAAGCAGACGCTCATCACTCTCTGCTTTTTTCCACGAAAACTTACCCGTAAATACTTTCTTGATAATGGTAAAAAAGGCGACGATCAATCGCCATACCAACTCATGGAAAGCTGCAATAACGGCAATGAGGGTAGCCACGTGCAGTAATACAACGATCAACTGGTTCTCCGCCGCATCAGCCGTAACGTTCAAAACGTTTTGCAGGATTACCAGATGTCCCGAACTGGAAACAGGCAAAAACTCACAAAGTCCCTGAGCCAAGCCCAAAAGAATCGCCTCTATGTAACTCATAACGCACCTCCAACATAATTACCTTGTATTATAACACAAGGATACGGAAAACGCCATACATTTCATTAAATTTTCTTTTTATTTGCCCGCTCCATAAAGCGACTTGCATCAACGATAAAGCGCTTATGCTCCGCACGACCGATAATGCCCGCTTCATCACGGCATTCCACGGCAAAGGTCAGTTCTCTGCCGTTAATTTCAGTCAGTTCACAATTGCAAACGATACGACAACCCAAAGGAGTAGCACTCTCATGGGTAAGCGAAACCGCCGTACCCACCGTAGACTGCCCATCCTCCAAGGCATCCTGCACACACAGATAGCAGGTCTTTTCCATCAGCAAGAGCATCGCAGGTGTAGAATATACATCCATTCCCCCGCTACCGAGTACTCGTGCCGTATTCTCAGCCGTTACCTCTTGGGAGTGTAACGCCTTCATTCCCGTCATTAACATAGTAAACTCCTACCATTTTTATACTATTGTACCATAAAAAATGAGCATCTTCAATTATTTTCCGGAAGATTTGAAGATTAAGGCAAACAAATATCCGAATACGACCGCCGCCGTTACCCCTGCCGCAGCCGCCGTAAGTCCACCCGTCAAGATGCCAAGGGCACCCTGCGCATCAACGGCATCACGCACCCCCGTCGCCAAAACATAGCCAAACCCCATCAAAGGAACCGTTGCCCCTGCACCGCCGAAAGCAACGACCTTCTCGTAAATACCAAAGGCCGTGAGCGCCACACCGCCCACAACGTACGCCACGAGAATGCGGGCGGGAGTAAGTTTCGTAAAATCAATAATCAGTTGTGCAATCACACAAATAATACCGCCAACCAAAAACACACGAACAAATTCCATCTCATTCCCCCTTGACAATATGCACCAAATGACAGATACCGGGGATACTCTCCCCCTGCTGAGAACTGGTTGTGCTCATCAAAGCACCCGTAGCACAGAACAACACGTTTTTGTATATGCCCTGTTTGATTTGAGGAATAATATGCCCGCATAAAACCGAAGCACTGCACCCGCACCCCGATCCGCCGGCGTGTACGTCTTGACTTTCTCGATCAAAAAGCAATAACCCGCAATCGGTATAGTTGTCTCCCAAACTATACCCATACCTACCCAAAAGATCCACTAAAATGTCATGCCCTACCTGTCCCAAATCACCGGTAACGATCAGATCGTAGTCGGCCGGCTTAGTATCGGTATCTTCAAAAAAATGTTTTAGAGTATCTCCCGCAGACGGTGCCATTGCCGCACCCATATTGTTAGCATCTTTTATGCCGAGATCCACAATGCGACCTGCCGTTAACTGGGTGATTTGAGGCGCATTGGGTAAGGGGGCTGCACTCAAAATGGCACACCCCGCCGCCGTAGCCGTCCACTGCGCCGAGGGCGTACGCTGACCGCCGTATTCTAAGGGATTACGGAATTGACGCTCTGCCGAAGCAAAATGCGACGAGGTAAGCGCCGCCACTTTACCGGCAAACTGTCCCGAAACCAAAAAACTCCCCAGCATCAGCGACTCTGCCATAGTAGAACAAGCCCCGTACAATCCAAAAAAGGCTCGTCCGCTCTCCCTGAGCCCAAAACTGCTGCTGATGCATTGATTGAGCAGATCGCCCGCTAAAATATAGTCGATATCCGCCGTAGACAGCTCTGCTTTATTTAGTGCCATTTGAAGCACTTCACGTTGCATTTTACTCTCAGCTTTTTCCCAGCTGTCCTCACCGAATCGGTCATCGTCAAGCAACATGTCAAACGTTCCGCGCAACGGCCCATCGCTTTCCTTGACCCCACCAACCGAGGCCGTTGACTGTATATAAACAGGGTTTGAAAGCGTTACCGTCCATCCTTTTCTACTTGGCATACACAAAAACCACCTTTATGAAAATCTGTCCTTATTATTTTCGATTCGTTATTTTTTATGCAAATATAGAATTTACAACAAATTATTGATATGATATAATAAATCTGTATATATACCTCCATCACATAAAAGATTGGATGTGCAAATCATGAAAATTACCATTATCGGTCTCGGCACCATAGGCGAAACGATACTGAAAGATCTGTCCGATAAAGGCTATACCGTTACGATAATTGACGAAGACAAGGACAAAATTGAAACGTTGATTGAAAAGTACGACGTCTTCGGTGTTGTCGGCAACGGCGCCAGTATGGAAATTCAAAAAGAAGCCGGCGCTCATGACGATGACCTTGTCATTGCCGTAACACAGAGCGATGAGGTAAATATTTTGACCTGTCTGGTCGCCAAACGCATCGGCGCTAAAAATACCATCGCCCGTGTCAGAAACCCAGCTTATCGCAAACAGATCGGGCAAATGAAAGATGAACTGGGCATCTCTATGGTAGTCAATCCCGAATTAGCGACCGCTGATGAAATTTTTAACCTTATCAGTTTGCCTTCCGTTGCGCAAATCGATCGCTTTGCCGGCGGAAAAGTATCACTGGTAGAGGTTGTTGCCGAAAAAGGCTGTGCCTTGATTGGTGAAACACTGATTTCCCTCGGCAAAAAGATCACGACAAACGTACTGATCTGTGCCGTACAAAGAGGTAATGAGGTTATCATTCCTTCGGGTAATTTTGAGTTTCGTGAGGGCGACAAGATCCATTTCACCTCCAACGCCAAAATGTTGGGCGATTTTTTAAGGGAAGTAAATTTGGTTAAATCCCCTTTCAAAAATATTATGATTGTGGGTGGCGGCCGTATCGGGTATTATCTTGCCGACTCGCTCACCAAAAAGAAATACAAAGTGAAACTGATCGAGCAAGATCGGGCTCTTGCCGAAGAATTGGCAGAGAGACTCCCTCGTGTTACCGTTGTGTGCGGTAACGGCACTCAGCACGATTTGTTGATTGAAGAAGGCATCGAAGCGATGGATGCTTTTGTTGCCCTTACCGATATCGACGAGGAAAACATTATTGTTTCGATGTTTGCCAATAAAAAGCAGGTAAAAAAGACCATCACACAGATTAAAGACGACGATCTGTACGGTATGTTAGACGAGCTTGGCATCAACAATAACGTCTCTCCCAAACAAATTGTTGCCGATCGCATCATCAGCTACACCCGTGCTCTTGCCAATACCGTCGGCAGTAACGTGTTGACGTTGTATCGCTTAGTTAACGATCAAGTTGAAGCCTTAGAGTTTGCGGCAAAAAAACAGGCACGCTTCTACAACAAACCCCTTAAAAGCCTAAAAATCAAAGAGAACTGCCTGATTGCCTGCATTATCCGTCAAAACGACGTCATCATCCCTAACGGCGATTCCGAGATCCAGCTCGGAGATAACGTTGTGGTGGTAACGACCCACAAGGATTTTGATGACTTGACCGACGTATTTGAATAAGGTGAGAGTATGAATTACAAATACTTAGGGAAAATTCTCGGTAAAATCATGATCTTAGAGGGCATCTTAATGCTTGCCCCTCTTGCCGTCAGTTTGATCTATCAAGAATCCTTTATTAACACCCTGGCATTTTTAATCCCTATTGCCGTTTTGGTGGTACTGGGCTTTCTGTTGCAAATTCCAAAGCCAACACGCCTCGGCCTTTATCAAAAGGAAGGCTTTGCGCTGACCGCCCTTGTATGGATCGTTATGTCGTTGTTCGGCGCCATTCCTTTTGTTATCAGCGGCGATATTCCCAACTACATACATGCCTGCTTTGAAATGATGTCGGGCTTTACCACGACAGGCGCAAGTATTATTACCGACATTACCGTTATCTCCCACTCCGCCCTATTCTGGCGTAGTTTTTCCCATTGGATCGGCGGCATGGGTATCTTGGTATTTGTGCTGATCTTCATTCCGGAAAGCAATGACGGCTCTTCAATGCATCTGCTCCGAGCCGAAAGCCCGGGGCCTCAGGTGGGTAAATTAGTATCCAAAATGAAGGTAACCACCCGCATCCTTTATCTTATCTATTTGGGTCTCACCATCGCTCAGATCATTGTTCTGATGATGGACAACCCCATCCCCGGCTATGAAAACGACCAGCTCTTTTTTAGCTTTTTAGCAACCTTCGGTTGTGCCGGTACGGGCGGTTTTAGTTTTATTCCCGAAAGCATGGCTCTTTTCAATCCTTTTTCTCAGTACGTAATGGCCATTTTCCTGATTTTGTACGGCATCAATTTCAGTTTGTACTATCTGATACTGATCGGAAAGATTC
>JAZOCX010000103.1:0-2909 GCA_045596725.1 Eubacteriales bacterium | reverse complement strand
TGATATACTAATACCCGTCGCCGCGATAGCGGCGGGAAACGGGAGCATAGCTCAGCTGGGAGAGCATCTGCCTTACAAGCAGAGGGTCATAGGTTCGAGCCCTATTGTTCCCACCATCCGGCCCGGTAGTTCAGTTGGTTAGAACGCTAGCCTGTCACGCTAGAGGTCAGGGGTTCGAGTCCCCTTCGGGTCGCCATAATACAACGCAAGTTGTATGCCTCTGTAGCTCAGTTGGTAGAGCAGAGGACTGAAAATCCTCGTGTCGTTGGTTCGATTCCGACCGGAGGCACCAATATCCTGCGGATTTAGCTCATTTGGTAGAGCGCGACCTTGCCAAGGTCGAGGTGGCGGGTTCGAGCCCCGTAATCCGCTCCAGAAGCGGGCACGAAGAGAAGATACATCGTGTCCGCAATTTTATAAGGCGCCATAGCCAAGCGGTAAGGCAGAGGTCTGCAAAACCTTTATTCCCCGGTCCGATTCCGGGTGGCGCCTCCAAAAAATTCCGTACAAGCAAGTGTGCGGAATTTTTTACTTTTTCACTTTTCACTCTTCACTTTTCACTAATTCGGCGTGTGCGGAATTTTTTGGAAGGTAAAAAGTAATAGTGAATAGTGAAGAAGTAATGTAGCTTTTCGCTGAGGCGAAAAGCATTTTTTATAGGTTGAAAAGTGAGAGGTTTTGTGGTATAATTAACCCAACAACACGAAAGGCGGTGGGGAGATGAAAAAAGAGAAAATAACTCTTGAAGCCATAAAGCAGGATTTGTTGAAGATCGTAAATTTTCAACTATCCAACAAAGCAGAGTGGCGTTTTTCATATATTATACCCATAACGATATTGGCGGTTATGGCAGGTGTATATTTCAAAAATGTTTTTGTTGGAGTGCTTGTTTTTTCTATCGCAGCATATCACATCGTCCGTTATACGATTGAATATAAAGAATACAAGATAAATAAAAATGCGATCATTTCCTTGATAGAAAGAGGAGAAATTTCGATTGCAACCGAAATATTCAGTCATGTCGCTAACGAAACGATTTACGAACCGCACCGAGTGGGCAGAAGAACCAACGCCACCAAAACGATAACTGTTTATTATTTCGACGGCGGTGCATCATGGCGAGTTCCAACGGTTGAAAGGCATTATTCATGGAGCAAGGATTTTCACATCAGCTCGAAAGGGTTGGGAAATATCTCGATAAAGGGGGACGAATTCTATTTCGTCTCGTTGCAATCGCATCACGATATTGCGTACATATACCCATGCAAAAATTTTGAACTTGATGAAAACTTAAAAAAATAATTGGCATCTTTTCTGTCAACACGTGCCAAAGCAAAAGAGCACCTCAAATGATATGCACCTCCAGAAGTTAGACACTTTTGGAGGTGCATATCAGTGGGGTGCTTTTCTTTTCTATATTGCGTCAATTCTTTTGTCTTATGTTCAGAAGTCGTACAATAACAGGGCTGAGAATAATGTTGGAAAGAAGCTCAAACACGAAGTTAAGTCCTACGAAGAAGACGATCAGATAGCCGCCCACCGACATACCCTCGCCTGCGGCTCCTGCTTTTACCGCGTCCATAAAGAACATGAAGCAACCGAGTAAAAAGATTCCCGTGTTGGTAACAGGGCAGACGATTGCCGCAACCAAAACGGCTACGTAACGATTGACCTTTTCAAGAAGCTTGTAGGTGATACCTGCCAACAAGCCCGACAGGATTCCCTTGACCATAACGGTAATGATGGTACCCGGGATACTGAGACCCAGCCAGAACGCCGAGTCTGCCGTCATAAAGAACACCACGCCTGCTACTGCGCCAAGCCATGCACCCGCGAGGGGGCCGCACAGAGCTGCACCGAGAACCACGGGGATGAGGGTCAGCGAGATCGAGGCAAGACCGCCGATCTTGATAAATCCACCCATGTAGGCGAGAATTGCCACGAGTGCAGTCAGAAGCGCGAGTAGCGTCAGCTCTTTGGTTGACATTCTCTTTTTTGTTTTTTGCATAAATCCTCCTTGCTGTCGTCCGCAAAAGCGGTACAACGCATAAAATTTATATTATCCCCAACGGGGTAATACACAGCGAATTTTTAATTGTTTTTTTGATACAGGATAGACAGTCCCTTGAGCACCAGATGCTCGTCCAGCGTCATCGTGTGCCGGCAGTGGGGATGAATGACGGACGCCAAGCCGCCCGTAACGTACACGGGAAGTGACTCGCCCATCTCCTCGTTGATTCGGTCGATCATACCGTCCACCATGCTGGCGTTTCCGAAAATAACGCCCGACTTCATGCAGTCTACGGTGTTTTTTGCGATGATCGATGCGGGGGTGTCCAGTTCAATCTTGGGAAGTTGTGCCGTACCCTCCGAGAGTGCGTTGAGCCCCATAAGAACGCCCGGGGCGATGGATACGCCAATGAAAGCGCCCTCACCGTTCATCACGATCATTTTTGTGGCAGTTCCGACATCCACGATCAACGCGGGCGCGCCGTATTGCTTTTGCACCGCGACGCAAGCGCAGATCAGATCGGCACCAACAGAGGAGGGGGAATCGCACCGAATACTGATTCCCGTTTTGATCCCGGGCCCTACCGTAAGTGCGTCAACGCCGAATACCATCTTGATCGCCGTCCTCATTACGGTATTGAGCGGGGGAACGACCGAAGAAAGGATGGCGCCCTTGATCTTGGATCGGTCTATGTTATGCAAGGCAAGAACGTTTACCAGATCGATGGCATATTCGTCCTCGGTCTTTGCCGTATTGGTGGAGATGCGGGACACGAACGCAAGGGTATCCTTTATAAAGCCGCCTACGGAAATATTGGAGTTGCCGATGTCGATCGTCAGTATCAAGGTGTCACCGCCTTTCGGTTTCAATAACAATCTTATTATATCCCCTCATCTCC
>JAZOCX010000102.1:0-14198 GCA_045596725.1 Eubacteriales bacterium | reverse complement strand
CAAAAGGTGAATGATTTAGACCGTATCGAATACGTATACGGCCGTTCGGACACCTTGCTGATGTATGCGGAAATGAGCGCCGATGAGTTACTGGAAATCGGTTTGCGTTCGGTAAACATTTCCTTGCAGGTGGGCTTTGCGGCGGATAACGTTACGGCGTTTGACAGTACAACGATTCGTACCATTCCGAGTAACGACCCGAAGCGTGCTGTTAAGGTAACGGTGCTGGATCTGTCGACCGATACCGACTTTGCCGCCATCAGCAATATGCTGTACGTAGACAATGCTCTGAGCAACAAGGCAGGTAAGCCGATCTATAAATTAAACCTGAAAGATAAGACCCTTTATATGCGTGCCCGCACGGTTTTGTCTTATGAATCGACCGACGGCGAGATCGGAGAAATTCTTTCGGATTGGACGGCCCCTCACAAGATCGTTGTTAATTCGGTTTCGGTGCCTGCCGATAACAGCAAGGTAACCTCTCCTTCGATTACTCCGCCCACACTCGTAAACGGAACGCTGACCGAGGCAGGCTACTCCTTCCAGGTTATGCTGGGCGATAATCTGCACTATGCAGTAGATGCGGTTATGAATAACGACCGCAACCTCTTCTTTGAATTTGCTCAGCAGGTCGGCGAAGAAACAAAGGTGGTTCACACCGCTTCGGCAAATGAAGCACTTTCGCTGATGATGGTTAGCGATGACACGTCAAACCCCGCTCCTATCAAAGCCCGTATCGTTTGTAAGGACAATAACGGAACTGAGCTGTATGCTTCTCAGTGGTCGGAGCTCTTGGAGTTTGCGCCGATTGAAAAACCTACCTCGACTTGCTCCTATTGCGGTGCTTGTAACGAACCCCTTGGCATGTGCGATAAACGTCTGATCTCCATTGGTATCGGCGTCTTTGGTGTAGCACTGGTAGTTACTGTTTTAGTTTGCGTTATTCCTAAGAGAAAAGAAGATTAAAAGAAAAAGCAGAGCGAAAGCTCTGCTTTTTTTATGCGTGATAGAGTTTTTTGGTTTGATACATCGGCTCGCTCGTTACGTTTATGCCGAGTTTGCGAAGCACCGCCATATCGTTTTGGTTTAAGATGACGCTGGTATGTACCTCGCATCCCCTCAGGTCGTGCAGGTGCGAAAGAGCTACCTGCGCCATCGGGTTGGTGGCCGCGCAAATGGAGAGAGCGATCAGCACCTCTTCGGGATGCAGACGAGGATTATGATTGCCGAGATACTCGGTCTTTAACCGCTGTAACGGCTCAATCGTAGCCGGAGCCAACAATAATACGGGATCGGGCAGATGCGATAATACTTTTAAGGCATTCAAAATCATCGCCGCCACCGGTCCTAATAACGAAGAGGTCTTGCCGGTAACGATGGTGCCGTCGGGAAGCTCAATCGCTGCCGCCGGAGCACCCGTGTCGGCGGCCTTTTCTTTTGCCGCCGCAATAACGGGACGGTTTTCCTCACTCAGTCCCGACTGTTTGAGAAGCAGTTCGATTTTATTAACCTCTTCCTTACTGCCGCTGCCCTTGCGTAAATTACAAAGGGCGGTATAATAACGGCGCAGAATCTCTTGATTGGCGGCATTGCAAACGGCTTCATCATCAAAAATGCAGTTGCCCACCATATTCACGCCCATATCGGTGGGAGAATTGTAGGGCGATTTGCCGTAGATCTCTTCAAAGGTGGCCTTTAACAGCGGGAACACTTCCACGTCTCGGTTGTAATTCACCGTCGTTTCGCCATAGGCTTCTAAATGGAAGGGGTCGATCATATTGACGTCATTTAAGTCAGCCGTTGCCGCTTCATAGGCAACGTTTACGGGATGCTTTAAGGGCAGGTTCCAGATGGGGAAGGTCTCAAACTTGGCATACCCCGCCTGAATCCCTCGCTTATGCTCGTGATACAACTGCGAAAGGCAGGTTGCCATCTTGCCCGAGCCGGGGCCGGGCGCCGTAATAACAACGAGCGGACGGGAGGTTTCGATATACTCGTTCTTGCCGTAGCCCTCTTCCGAAACAATCAGAGGAATCTCATAAGGATAGCCGGGGATGTTATAATGACGGTACACCTTTACCCCCAGCGAATCCAGACGGTTGGCAAAGGCGTCGGCGGCACGGTGGTCTCCGCCGTATTGGGTCAGCACCACGCTACCCACAAAAAGCCCCAAACCACGGAATGCATCAATTAAACGAAGCACGTCTAAATCATAGGTGATGCCTAAGTCGCCCCGCACCTTGTTCTTTTCAATATCGTTGGCGTTGAGCACGATCACCAGCTCTGCCATCTCTTTTAATTCCAATAACATCTGCACCTTACTGTCGGGCGCAAAGCCGGGCAGTACTCGGGAAGCGTGAAAATCGTCAAAAAGCTTGCCGCCAAACTCCAAATACAGTTTGCCGCCAAAATCCTTAATACGATTTTTAATATGCTCCGATTGCAGTTTCAGATATTTGTCGTTGTCGAACCCCGTTCTCATAATCCCTCCGTTAAAACATCGTAGTCAGCAGTTGTTCTGCCGATATCGTTCCAAGATATCTATGTAAAGACAAATCCTTTATTGCTTCATATATCGATTCGTATCGATGTGGTAATCCTCGCAGCGTTTCTTCCAACTCCGCCATCTCGCCGAGAGCCAGAAAATCGCCCGTAATTTGAATATCCCGAATGCGCTCTTCGGCAATATTCATTTTCACTTCAATCAAACCGCCGTCAAACTTAGCGGCTTTACAAAAGGCATAGTCGGGATTTCTGCCGAAATTCCATTCCCATACGCCGTATTTCTCTTGCTGTAATGAGGTGGCAAGGGAAAGATCCTTATCGCTAAATGCATCAGCGTCCTGACCACGGCAAACAAACTGCGCCAACCCCGTCATAAACTCCTCTGCCGTCATCGGTTTGGGTAGGTGTTCGGAAATGTTGGTTACTCTTGCCCTCACACTGGCAATCCCCTTGCTCTTGATTTTAAGAGGATGCACCGCCAGCACCTGCGAAAGGTCGGTCAGTTTTGCAGAAAAGAGGAGCGTTCCGTGATGCAGGAAGCGTTGCCCGATCTGCGCCTGTGCCGCACCCGAGATTTTTTGTCCGTTAATCTCAATATCGTTGCGCCCTGCCGAGCCTGCCTCTACTCCCAAGGAGCGAAGATACTCGATAATAGGCGCCGTAAAGGTTTCAAAGGACAGACCTTCTCTTGCGTGAGTGATAAAGGAATAGTTAATATTTCCCAGGTCGTGATACACGGCACCGCCGCCCGAACTACGGCGCACAACCGCAATCCCCTTCTCTTTACTGTATTCAAGGTTGATCTCACTATATGCGTTCTGATTACGCCCGATAATCACCGAGGGCGCATTGCGCCATAAAAAGAAGATATCCTCATCATAATTTCGTAAAAGAGCCTCTTCTAAGGCAAGGTTATAGGTCGGGTCGGTCGTATGCGTTACAAAGAACTTCATTTGGTAATACCGTCCTTGCCCATATAACGGCGAAGTGCCTCGGGAATACGGATACTGCCGTCGGCCTGCAAATTGTTTTCTAAGAAAGCAATCAGCATACGGGGCGGAGCCACAACCGTATTGTTAAGCGTATGTGCAAAATAGTTGCCCTTTTCCCCTCGAATACGAATACCCAAACGGCGTGCCTGCGCATCGCCGAGGTTGGAACAGCTTCCCACTTCAAAATACTTCTGCTGACGGGGCGACCACGCCTCTACGTCAATGCTCTTCACCTTTAAATCGGCCAAATCGCCCGAACAACACTCCAAGGTGCGTACGGGAATATCCAGCGAACGGAAGAAGTCCACGGTATTGGTGTAAAGCTTCTTAAACCAATCCATGCTGTCCTCCGGCTCGCAAACAACGATCATTTCCTGCTTCTCAAACTGATGGATGCGGTATACACCACGCTCTTCAATACCGTGTGCACCCACCTCTTTACGGAAGCAAGGCGAATAGCTTGTCAGCGTCTGGGGTAAGGATTCCTTATCCAAGAAGGTATCGATAAACTTACCGATCATCGAATGCTCGCTCGTTCCGATCAAATAAAGATCCTCGCCCTCGATCTTATACATCATATTTTCCATCTCGGAAAAACTCATTACCCCGTTTACAACCGAGGAACGAATCATAAAGGGCGGAATATAATAGGTAAAGCCACGAGCCACCATAAAATCACGGGCATAGGATAAGATGCTCGAATGAAGCATGGCAATATCCCCGCACAAATAGTAAAAGCCGTTGCCCGAAGTTTTTCTGGCAGCATCCAGATCAATACCCTTTACACTCTCCATAATATCCACGTGATAGGGAATCTCATAGTCGGGCACGATGGGCTCTCCAATGCGCTCCACTTCCACGTTCTCGCTGTCGTCCTTACCGATGGGAACCGACTCATCAATAATATTAGGGATGACCATCATACGCTGACGAATCTGCTCTTCCAACTCGGGCTCCTTCGCCGAAAGAGCTTCAAGCTCGGCACCGATAGCAGCCGCTTCTTTTTTGGCTTCCTCCGCTTTGTCCTTCTCGCCCTTTGCCATAAATCCGCCAATCTGCTTAGATACCGCATTACGACGGGCTCTCAGCTCATCGCACTTGCCCTTCGCCTCACGGTACTCGGCATCAAGCGCAATCACTTCATCCACCAGCACCAGCTTCTCATCCTGAAACTTCTTGCGAATGTTTTCTTTTACAACCTCAGGATTATTACGTAAAAACTTAATATCGATCATACTTTTTCTCCTTATACAATCCGTATATTAAAATAGAAATATTACTGTTTGGATAAAATATCAGCCAAATCGTTCAGATCCTCGTCGGAATAGTACTCGATAACGAGTTTTCCGCCCTTTTTCGAGGGGGCAACCGATACCTTGCGTCCCAAAGAGGCGGTGAGATCGGAAGCGAGAGAATCGTAGTAAAGGCGGTCAACGGGAAGCCGACCCTGACGGGGCGGGAGCGCCTTTTTCTGCATCAATGCTTCGAGTGCCCGAACGGTGAGTCCCTTATCGGCACATTCCTTTGCCAAGGAAGAAATGCGGACAGGGTCATCGCAAGAGAGGAGCGATTTGCCGTGGGCCAAGGAAAGTTTGCCCTCTTCCAAAAGCGAGATAACGTCATCAGGAAGGGTAAGCAAGCGCAAGGCATTGGCAACTACGGGTCTGGATTTGCCCACACGCTTTGCCATCTGCTCCTGCGTTAATCCAAACTCCTCGGAGAGCCGTTTATAGCCACGGGCTTCTTCAATAATATTTAAGTCCTCACGTTGCAGGTTTTCAATGAGAGCAATCTCCATAATCTGCTGAGGGGATACTTCTTTAATAATAACAGGGAGCTTTTTCAGTCCCGCCATACGGGAGGCACGCCAACGGCGCTCGCCCGCAATAATACGATAGCGACCGTTCCCAATCGGCGAAACGAGCAGGGGTGTTAACACGCCGTGCTCCTTAATCGACTCGGAAAGCTCCTGCAACTTTTCTTCATCAAAAATGGTACGAGGCTGTTCACGGTTAGGTTCAATATGAGAGATACTAACTTCAACGGGGCCACCCTCTACGGGAGCCGGTGAAGCAAGCTCAACCGCATTGTCTTCAAATAAAACGCCCAGACCCTTGCCTAACCCTTTTTTTACTGCCATTGGTTATATCCTCCCGTTTCTTTTTAAGAATTCCACGGCAACGGCATCATAAGCCGCCGCGCCTTTACAAGTACGGTCATACTGCAACACGCTCATGCCGTGGCTGGGCGCCTCGGAAAGACGAACGTTGCGAGGAATGACCACGTTATACATCTTTTCTTCAAAATAGCGTTTAATTTCCTGTGCCGCCTGTAAGCAGAGATTGAGACGCCCATCATACATGGTGAGCAACACTCCTTCGATCTCCAACTTCGGATTAAAGCGCTGACGCACCAAGCGCACCGTATTGGTAAGCTGGGACAAGCCTTCCAAGGCAAAATACTCGCACTGAATGGGAATCAGCACGGTATCGGCGGCGTTGAGAGCGTTCAGGGTAAGCATACCGAGCGACGGCGGACAATCAATAAAAATGAAATCAAACTTATCACGAATGGTAGAAAGTGCCTGTTTTAGCAGAAATTCACGGTTTTCCACCTCAACCATTTCAATTTCGGCACCCGCCAAATCCCCGTTAGCGGGGATAATAAACATATTCTCAGTAGCGGTATACAACACACACTGTGCCGTCTTCGAGGCATCGGCCATAGCGTTATACACCGAGCTAACAACCTTCTTCTTAGAAATACCGCAACCGCTGGTCGCATTACCCTGCGGATCGAGGTCAACAATCAACACACGAAATCCGCGCGCGGCAATACCGGCACAAACGTTGATAACGGTAGTCGTTTTCCCGACCCCGCCCTTCTGGTTGGAGACGGCAATGATTTTTCCCATAAAAACCCTCCTGTCGCAAGCACTTCTATAATGAATGATTATATCACACAACTGTAAAAAAAGAAAGAATAATGTTCCACATGGAACAATTTTTTTTCATTTTCCCCGTTTCTTGCTTTTTTGACAGCAAAAATGCCTATACTAAGGGTGAGGAGGGAGAAAAATGTTTGAGAAAGATACTTCTTATAAAATATTGCCACTGGGGAAGATCCTGCCCGACCCCAACCAACCCCGCAAGGTTTTTGACCAAACGGAACTGATTTCTTTGGCTCAATCCATTAAAGAAGTGGGGCTTTTGTCGCCTATCACCGTACAACGTCAGGAAAACGGGTATCGCTTGGTAGCGGGAGAACGCCGTTGGCGTGCGGCATCATTGGCGGGATTAACCGAGATTCCCTGCGTTGTAAGGAGCTTTGACGACGGCGAACGCCAGCTTGCCGCCTTAATTGAAAATTTACAACGCCGAGACCTCGACCCTTTCGAAGAAGCAACGGGATTAAAGGAACTGATCGACTCCACGGGTATGACCCAAGAACAGATAGCCCATAAAATCGGCAAATCCCAATCTTGCATTGCCAATAAGTTGCGTTTATTACAATTAACTCCTCTTTTGCAAACGCAACTGCGCAACGCCGGTCTTACCGAACGCCACGCCCGTGCCCTTCTTTCCCTGCCCGAAGAAAAGCGTGGCACCGCCCTTTCCCATATTATTGCCCATCAAATGACGGTGGAACGTGCCGAAGAATACATTTCTTCTCTTATTTCCGCCAAAAAGAAGCCAAATCGCAAGATTTACATCAAAGATATCCGCCTTTTTATCAATACCATTGACAAATCTCTTCGCCTGCTCTCCTCCCAAGGGGTACAAGCCCAAAGCGACAAAACCGAAGACGAACACTACATATATTATTCCATTGCCATTCCGAAACGCCGATAATGTTCCACGTGGAACAAAAAAAGAAGCCTTATAACGGCTTCTTTTTTATTTGCCCCCATTTTCTTGGGTAAACAGAGGGTGTTTTCTTTATTTTCTTAATGATAATCAAACAAGCGGGGCTTCCGTCTGAGGTGGGCACGTCAATGATCTTTTGTAGTTCTCCGCCCAGTTTTTCTGCACCGACTTTCGCTTGTTCCCATTCTTCCCTGCCTTTTTCTCCCTTGTAGGCAAGAAAGGTTCCGCCTACGGCAATCATCGGAAGAGCCAGTTCACACAAGGCGGGTAATGACGCCACCGCACGGCTGACCGCCACGTCGAAGGCTTCACGAAATTTTCCTTGTCCTAATTCCTCTGCTCTGCCCCATTCTACCGCAACGGGGAGCGAAACCTTTTGTAAAAAAGAGCGAAGGAAATGACATTTCTTCTCGGTACTGTCTAATAACGTATAGGCGTGTTGCGGAGAAGCGATCGCCAAGGGAATGCCCGGCAATCCCCCGCCCGTGCCGATATCAATGACCTTTTTCGGCTCGTCAAACCACTCACCCGCCATCATCGGCGCTAATGAGTCGAACAAGTGCCGTCCTACCACGCCGTCCCGATCTCGAATGGCGGTAAGATTATATTTTTCGTTTTCTTCTAATAAAAAGTCGGCGTAGATGTCAAAACTCTCTTGCGCCCCAAGGGGTAGCGTTACATTTTGTTTTTCACAAAGCTGAGTTACGGTCATGCCTTCTCCCCCTTTTTTCGGCCGGATAATTCCATAATCAGTACCGATACGTCCGCCGGACTTACTCCGCTGATACGAGAAGCCTGACCTAAGTTGAGAGGACGCAAGGCGTCAAGCTTCTGCCGTGCCTCTACCCGCAATCCTTCCATTGCCAAGTAATCCATATCCTTGGGCAACAGCATCGACTCCATCCGCCGAAACTCTTTGACCTGCGCCATTTGCCGTTTAATGTAACCTTCGTATTTCAGCTCGGTCTGCACTCGCTCAATAATGCTGGCAGGCAAAGCAGGACGCCCTTTATCAAACAAATACAGATCCTCATAATTAAGTTGCGGTCTCTTTAACAGTTCCGCCAATTTAATGCCCGTCTGCAAGGGTGTGCTTCCTTTTTTTCCCAGATAAGCATTTCCCTCTTTATTGGGCGAGGCAGTGGTGGTGCGAAGACGTGCCATTTCGTCTTGCATCATTTGTTGCTTACTAAGATACTGTTGATACCGCTCATCGCTCACCAGCCCGATCTCGTGGCCGAGAGGCATTAGGCGGGCATCGGCATTATCCTGCCTGAGCACCAAGCGGTATTCACTGCGGGAAGTCATCATACGATAGGGCTCATTGGTGCCTTTGGTTACGAGGTCATCAATGAGGGTCCCGATATAGGAACTGCCTCGGTCAAGCACAATGGCATCCTGCCCGTCTATCTTACGGACGGCATTGATGCCTGCCATCAGACCCTGTGCCGCCGCCTCTTCATAACCCGACGAGCCGTTAAACTGCCCCGCACCGTACAAGCCTTTGATTTTGCGGAATTCCAAAGAGGGGTGCAGTTCAAGCGGATCCACGCAGTCGTATTCAATGGCATAGGCACTGCGCATTACCTCAACCTTTTCGAGTCCTTTAATGGTGCGCAAGAATTTCAGTTGCACCCATTCGGGCAAAGAAGAAGACATGCCCTGCAAATACACCTCTTTGGTGTCAACGCCCATCGGCTCTACGAAAAGAGGATGGCGTAATTTATCACGAAAGCGATTGACCTTGTCTTCAATGCTCGGGCAATAGCGAGGACCCACGCCCTCGATCACACCCGAAAAAAGCGGAGAAAGATGCAGATTGTCCAAAATGACCTTGTGCGTATCTTCATTGGTATAAGCAAGATGGCACAACACCTTGTTCTCGCCAAAATCGGTATCTTCGTTATCAAAGCAAAAAGGAATGGGCGGCTCATCGCCCGGCTGGGGTTCAAGCTGAGAATAATCAATACTGTCGGCGTGCACACGGGAAGGAGTGCCCGTTTTGAAACGACGCATATTCACGCCCATCTCTTGCAAAACCTTTTCCAGCCCCACCGCCGGCTGCATTCCGTCGGGTCCCGAAGCAATCACCGTTTCGCCGATAATAATACGGGCATCCAAAAATGTACCCGTTGCCAAAATGGCAGCCTTTACTTCATAGCGTCCGCCCGTTCGAGTTACTACGGCAGAAACTGCGCCCTTATCATCGGTTTCAATATCAATGATCTCGCCTTGGCGTAAGGTAAGATTTTCCGTCTTTTCCAAAACGTGCTTCATATATAAGCGATAGGCCGAACGGTCGATCTGCGCACGAAGGGAATAGACGGCAGGCCCTTTACCCTTGTTGAGCATACGTGTCTGAATAAAACACTTATCCGCCGCACGCCCCATCTCACCGCCGAGCGCATCAATCTCACGAACCAAATGCCCCTTTGCCGTTCCGCCGATCGACGGATTGCAGGGCATATTGCCAACGGCATCAAGGTTAATAGTAAAGACAATCGTTTTCTTCCCAAGCCGTGCGGCCGCCAACCCTGCCTCAATACCGGCATGGCCCGCACCGATTACGGCAATATCATATTGTCCTGCCAGATAACTTTGCATGATGTTCCTCTCTTATTTGCCTACGCAAAACCGGTCGAATATCGCCGCCACCGTATCCTCGGTCAGCGACTCACCCGTCATCTCTCCCGCCGCCGAAACGGCATTGTCGATCAACACACCGACAGCATCATAGGTTACACCCCACTCCGCCGCCGCCAACGCCTCTTCCACCGCCGCCGTCATTTGACGAATGCAGTCCGCCTGACGCAAAGAAAAAATCAATCCCTCGTCAATCATCTCGCCACCAAAGGAGAGTTGCTGTAACAGTTCTTCCAGTTCTGTCAACCCTTCCCCCGTTTTGGCAGAGGTTTTAACAATATGTTGAAAACTGCTTGTAATATACTCTTTGTTGATTTGGCTTTCTAAGTCGGATTTGTTAAGAATCGCAATGGTTTTGCGTCCTTTTACCTGCTCAATCAGTTCCACATCTTCTTTGGCAAGAGGACGGGAAGCGTCTAATACACAAAGAACGACGGAGGCATTTTCAAGCGCCTCTCTACTCTTTTGCACGCCGATTTTCTCTACGGGATCGGCCGTTTCACGAAGCCCTGCCGTGTCGAGCAGGTTCAGTTTCACCTGACCTAATACAACCGACTGGGAAACAACATCACGAGTGGTGCCGGGAATATCGGTAACGATAGAGCGGTCGGCTCCGACCAAACGATTCATCAAGGAAGACTTGCCCGCATTCACCGCTCCGCACAAACAAACGTCGGCGCCCTCTTTCACTCGCTGACCCGTCTCACAACGGCGGAGCAGATTAAGAGAACTTTCCTTTGCTTTACGCAAATCGTCAATCAGTTCGTCAAGCGGATAGTCGCCGATATCATCGTCGGGATAATCGACGTAGGCATAAAGCCGTGCGGTGATGCCAAGTAACGTATCCCGCATCTCCCGCATCTCATGATAGGTGTTACCGCACAAATGATGCGCCGCCGCCCGCAGCTCGGCGGGGGACTGGGCATCAATGATTTCCATAATACCTTCGGCAGCCGTCATATCCAGCTTGCCCGCTAAAAAGGCTCGGCGGGTAAACTCACCCCGTCCCGCCATGCGTGCGCCCTTACTCATACACAAACGGCAAACCGCATCGGCCAGCACGGGCGAGCCGTGTAACGAGAACTCCACCACGTCCTCTCCCGTAAAGGAAGCGGGTGCGGCAAAATAGGTTACGAGGGCTTGGTCTAAGCGTTCACCCTGCTCGTTGACAATATAGCCAAGCACCGCCCGCCGATCACGGGGGGTGCCGGTAAATATTTCCTTGGTTATAGCAAGAGCCTTCTCGCCCGAAAGACGCAACAGCGCCACTGCCGAACGCCCGGGCGGCGTCATTAAGGCTACGATCGTATCCATGCAATCATCCTCTTCAAAAAGAGCCGAGTTTCCTCGGCTCTCTTTTTTATTCGGTAATGTCTTCCTCTTCCTTTTCGGTTGTAGCAAGATTAACGATGCGGATATTATCCGCCAACTTCATCAAGCGTACACCCTGCGTAGCACGTCCGATCAGGCTGACGTCGCTGGTCGCCATACGGATAATGATACCGTCGGAAGAAATGAGCATCAAGTCCTCTTCCTCGCTTACGGTGCGAATGCCTACAACCTTGCCCGTCTTATCCGAGAGCTTGTAGTTATGAATACCCTTACCGCCACGAGTCTGTACTTTATACTCGTCGGGGTTGGAGCGTTTACCAAATCCCTTTTCGGTAACGGTCAGCAAGGTCTTGCCCTCGCCCGCCAGTTCCATACCGACAACCTCGTCGTCGCCCTGCAAACGAATACCGCGTACACCCATCGTTACACGACCCATCGGACGGGCATCGTTCTCATCAAAGCGGATCGACATACCCTCACGGGTGCCGATAAAGAGAGTGTCGTTGCCGTGGGTGAGCTGAACACTGACAAGGTCATCGCCCTCGTCGAGCGCAATCGCACGAAGACCTCCCTTGCGCACGTTGGCATATTCGCTGATAGCCGTTCTCTTAACAACGCCCTTGCGGGTACACATCGTCAAATACACATTGCCGTCATGCTCGGTGCCACGAATGATGGCGCTTACCTTTTCATCGGAATCGAGTTGCAACAGGTTAACGATATTCATACCCTTGGCCTGACGGCTTCCCTCGGGAATTTCATAGCCCTTAATACGGAAGACACGGCCACGGTTGGTAAAGAAGAAGATATAATCGTGGGTTCCGCCGATGATGAGTTTTTCTACGTAATCCTCTTCACGGGTGGTCATACCGGTGATACCGCGACCGCCACGCTTTTGCGCACGGTAGGTGTCCGAAGTAACACGCTTGATATAGCCGTTATGGGTCATAGTGAAGACACAGTTTTCCTCAGGAATCAGATCTTCCACGTCAAGCTCACCGGCAATCGGGTCAATCGCAGTACGACGCTCATCGCCGTACTTGTTGCGAATCGCCATCTGCTCCTCTTTCACAATCGCCATAACCTTAACGTCATCCGCCAAAATAACGGTGATCTCGGTAATACGAGCGTAAATTTGGTTGAGTTCGGCTTCCAATTTCTCAATTTCAAGACCCGAAAGTTTACCAAGCTGCATCTGAACGATGGCCGTTGCCTGCAAATCGTCCAAATCAAAACGCTCCATCAAACGAGCCTTGGATTCGGGAATATTCGCCGAAGAACGAATAATCTTAATAACTTCATCAATATGGTCGCAGGCAATCTTCAAGCCCTCTAAAATGTGGGCACGCTCCTGCAACTTCTTGCGTTCAAAATTAAGACGTCTTACCGTGATATTGCGCTGATGCTCAATGTAGCAATCAAGCATCTCACGCAGAGTGAGGGTTTTGGGGATACCGTCTTTGAGCGCCAGCATATTCACCGAGAAGTTGTCCTGCAAACGGGTGTAGCGGTAAAGCTGATTGAGCACTACCTGCGGATTAGCATCTCGTTTGAGTTCAATAACGATAGACATACCCTTGCGGTCGCTCTCGTCACGCAGATCGGCAATACCCTCGATCTTCTTATCCTTCACGTATTCGGCGATCGTATTGTTCAGTTCCGCCTTGTTAACGAGATAAGGAATCTCGGTAACAACAATGCGGTACCGATCGTTCTTCATCTCCTCAATCTCAGCCTTGGCACGAACGGTAATCTTACCACGCCCCGTATAATAGGCCGAGCGAATGCCCGAATACCCCTGAATAATACCTCCGGTCGGAAAATCAGGACCTTTTACTATTTCTAATAATTCTTCAAAGGTAAGGTCTTTATTATCAATGATAGCAACAACGGCATCAATAAGCTCACGCAGGTTGTGCGAGGGGATATTGGTTGCCATACCAACGGCAATACCCATCGAGCCGTTTGCCAAAAGGTTGGGGAAACGGTTGGGGAGTACCGTGGGTTCGGGATGGCGCTCATCAAAGTTCGGCTGATAATCCACCGTGTCCTTATCAATATCGGTAAGGAGCTCGGTGGCGATTTTTGCCATACGTGCCTCGGTATAACGGTAAGCGGCAGGGGGGTCGCCGTCAACCGAACCGAAGTTACCCTGACCGTCCACCAAAGGATAGCGCAGGGAGAAGGGCTGAGCCAAACGCACCATCGCATCGTAAACCGAAGCATCGCCGTGAGGATGGTATTTACCCAACACATCACCGACGGTAGTCGCACTCTTGCGATAGGGCTGATTGGGAGCCAAGCCTGCCTCGTGCATCGTGTAAAGGATACGGCGATGTACCGGCTTTAAGCCGTCGCGCACGTCGGGCAGGGCACGGGCAACGATAACCGACATCGAATAGTCGATATACGCCGCCTTCATTTCTTTAACAATCTCAACGGGGGAAATTTTACCGTGTTCTACTGCATCGAATTCCATATTATTTCCTCCTTATACGTCAAGATTACGCACGTACTGTGCGTTCTGTTCAATAAACTCACGGCGGGGCTCAACCTGATCACCCATCAAAATGGTAAAGATCTCGTCGGCACGCACCGCATCTTCAATGTGAATCTGCAAAAGGGTACGGGTTTCGGGCTTCATGGTGGTATCGCCAAGCTGTTCGGCGTTCATTTCACCAAGACCTTTATAGCGCTGAACGGTAGCATCTCGACCGATCTCGTTGAGAGCCGCCTCACGCTCCACCTCGTTGAAAGCATAGCGGGCGTTCTTACCCTTGAATACTTTATAAAGAGGAGGCTGTGCTAAGAAGATATGGCCTTTTTCAATCAGCGGTCTCATAAAGCGGAAGAAGAAGGT
>JAZOCX010000101.1:0-2305 GCA_045596725.1 Eubacteriales bacterium | reverse complement strand
CGAAATCAATCGTCAGCCCTTTTGCCGTGTCGTAATTTTGACACGGGGTGCTTTATTTTGTTTTTTTCAGGTTCTTTTTCAGTCCGCCGATGGGCAATAGCATTCCTGTTTGCGCCTTATATTCGGCAAAGCCGGCCTTGCGTGACTGGCGTTTATCTGCCATCGGAATACTGACGGCGAGAAAGAGTACCGTGTTGGCAAGCGCGCCCGCGACAAGATACCACGCGCTCGGAGCAGCACATACAACCGCAAGTGCCACACCCCACCACATCAGAATCTCGCCAAGGTAGTTCGGGTGGCGTGAATATTTCCACAGACCCGTGCGGATAAAGGTGCCGCTTTTCTTTTTGCGAAAGGCATGCATCTGCACGTCTGCCACGCCCTGCATAAGTGCGGCGAGCAGCGACACGCAAATGAATATTATGCTGCCTAAATTAGCACGGATGCCGTACAAGATGGCATAAACGGCAGGCAGAATACAACCCCAGACCACAAGCGTCGGTACCATATGGATTCCGAGAAGGTTGACGAAGGGATAGAACGCGCCCGTCTTTTCCTCCAGCATCGTATAGCGCCAGTCCTGGTGACACAGTCCCGAAAAGGTATACGCCCAGTTTGCCGTGAGGCGAATAGCCCAGAAGGATACGGCAACGAGGAGCAAGACACCGAATGCCGTTGGCTTTTGCGTGGTGAAAAAGGCAAAAAGAATTACGGGTGGCTGCACGCTCCAATACGGATCGTAAACCGATGCGTTGTTGAATACAATACTGAAAATGAACGTTACGGCGGTGGCGGCCACGTCCGCCATCAAAAGCGACAGCCACCATGAATAATCCAGTACGTTATAGATTGTAATGCCAACCGCGGTAGCGATTACGTATACCAGTGTTACGGTAACGAAGCTTGCCGCCCTGCTCTCTTTGATTTTCTTCATATTGTTAGCCCTCGAGGCATCTCAAAGTCACTCAGACGAGAGCCCTGTGTCTTTGTTCTGCTATTAGTCAAGATACTCCGGAAGATATTCGGTAGAGCTCGTATATTCCGCGATCATCTGCATTTCGGCATAGGTCTTGTCATTAAGGTATACACCCTCTTTAAGCACGCGATCTCTTGCCTCGGCTTCCTTTTCGCCGTGAATGAAGATGCGCTCCTGTCCGTCTGCCTTTGCGGAATTACGGACCTCGTCAAGATACTTGGAGAGCGATGCCTCGATTGCTGCCTTATCGCCGAACATACCGTAATCAAGTGCTATAAAGCACTGTGCGATATTGGATCTGCCGGGCGTCTTATAAATATAATTTGAGGTAGTGCCGCCGGAAAGTATTGCCGTCGAAATCTCGCAAAGCATAGCAAAGCCGTAGCCCTTATATCCCGACGTCAAATCGCCCGAGCCGCCGAGGGGTAAAATTCCGCCGCCCGTCTTGTTTATAATGTTCGAAAGAACTCTGTCCGGCTCGTTTGAGTCGTGGCCGTTTTCGTCAAGTGCCCAGCCGATGGGAAGTCCGTTGCCGCGCTTAACGTAAACCTCAAGCTTACCTCTCGGTACAACGGTGGTTGCCGCATCAAAGGAGAAATTGGTGGGATTTGCCGGCATTGCGAAGGCGATGGGGTTCGTGCCGAGCATTGCCTGCTTGCCGAACGTAGGAACCATTATTGCCTCGGTATTTGTCATCGACATACCGATAAGGCCCTCCTCTGCCGCCATTTTGGAATAGTATCCCGCGACGCCGTAATGGTTAGAGTTGCGAACGGTTACCATGCCGAAGCCCGACTTCTTTGCTTTCTCAATGGCTATTTTCATAGCCTTAACGCCGAGAATCTGTCCCATTGCGTCGTTACCCTCGATAACTGCGGAAAGGGGAGTTTCAAAAACTATCTCGGGCTTGGCGTCGATTTTAACCATTCCGCCCGTAATTTCCTTGTGGTAACGAATCATTCTCTGTATACCGTGAGATTCGATTCCCGAAAGATCCGCCTCAAGAAGAACGGCGGTGATTTGGCGGCTCTCTTCCTCATTGAAGCCGTAGCCCTTAAATGCCTCTATGCAAAATTTTTCAACCTTGTTATATTCAATATGATGGTACTGCATTTTAGTCCTCTTTTCAAAATAATTTTACACGCCCCAATAGCTGGAGAAGCCGCCGTCAACGGGCAGAACCGCACCGTTTACAAAGGACGCCGCCTCGGAGCAAAGGAAGATGATCGGTCCAACCATTTCAACGGGCTCGCCGTAGCGACCCATAGGAGTCTTGGCGAGAACGCGCTGTCCCCTGTCTGTCGCAGAGCCGTCCTCTTTGGTGAGAAG
>JAZOCX010000100.1:0-13256 GCA_045596725.1 Eubacteriales bacterium | reverse complement strand
TCCTTTCTATTACTTGTACCATATATATTATATAAGATTTAGAATTTCATTGTCAACGATATTCTGTTTTTTATAGGGTCTACACTCAAAACTTTTACCTTTACCACGTCCCCCACCTTCAAGGCTTCTAAGGGGTGCTTGATAAAGCGTTCGGTGATTTGAGAAATATGCACCAAACCGTCCTGATGCACACCGATATCGACAAAGGCACCGAAGTCCACACAGTTGCGTACCGTACCCGTTAACTCCATACCCTCTTTGAGATCCTTCATCTCCAAAACGTCGCTTCGCAGGATAGGAGCGGGCAGGCTTTCACGGGGATCACGGCCCGGTTTGACAAGCTCTTCGATCATATCACGCAACGTCGGTTCGCCGATGCCGATTTCCTTGGCAATGGCAGAAATACCCTTTGCCTGCGCTCTCTCTTTTAAGTCGGCAAGGGCGGTTTTCTTTAAGTCGGCTTTGCGGTAACCGCAAATGGTTAACAAGGCACCTGCCGCTTGATAGCTCTCGGGGTGGACAAAGGTATGGTCAAGCAGGTTTTCGCTTTCGGGGACGTGCAAAAAGCCGGCGGCCTGCTCAAAGATCTTTTTGCCGAGCTTGGGTACCTTTAATAAGGATTTGCGGTCGGTGAAAGCGCCGTTTTCTTCACGGTATGCCACAATATTTTTGGCAACCGAGGCGTTAACGCCGGCGACGCAGGAAAGCAGGGGTGCCGAGGCAGTATTCAGATCAACACCAACACTGTTTACACAGTCAACCACCACGCCCGTAAGCGTTTCGCCTAACTTGTTTTGGGGCATATCATGCTGATACTGACCAACGCCAATGGCTTTCGGTTCGATCTTAACCAGCTCCGCCAACGGGTCTTGCAGACGGCGGGCGATGGAGACGGCACTGCGCTGAGTAACGTCGAAATCGGGGAATTCCTGAGCACCGAGTTTGCTTGCCGAGTAAACCGAAGCGCCTGCTTCATTGACGATAACATAGTGTACCGACAGCCGGTTATTCTTAATCATATCGGCAACAAACTGCTCGCTCTCACGTGAGGCGGTGCCGTTACCGATTGAGATAACGTCAACCTTATATTTGTTAATAAGCGCCAAAAGCTTTTGCTCAGCCTCGGCGATCTTCTTTTGGGGCGGGGTGGGGTAAACAACGGTCGTATCGAGCACTGCACCCGTTTCATCTACCACGGCGATTTTGCAACCGGTACGGTAGGCGGGGTCAAGCCCCATCACGATCTTGCCTTTAATCGGCGGTTGCATCAAAAGACTTTTGAGGTTAGCGCCGAATACTTTAATAGCGCCGTCGGCCGCCGTTTCGGTGAGCGCGGATCGAATCTCCCTCTCAATCGAGGGGAAGATCAAACGGGTATAGGCATCTTGCGCCGATGCTCTTACCAGCGCACCGCAGGCGTTATTTGCCTTCACGTAGGTGTCAAAGAGCATTTTCATAACCTTTTCTTCATCAAGACGCAAGGATACCTTCAAAAATTCTTCTTTTTCGCCTCTATCAAGCGCCAACACACGGTGTCCCGCCATACGCTTGACGGGTTCGGAATATTCATAGTACATGCGATAGGTACTGTCCTCATCCTTTGCCGCTACCGACTCGATCACGCCCTCGGATAGAGCAAGGGCGCGAAGACGGGCACGGGTCTTGGGATCGTCCGAGATTTTTTCGGCGATAATATCGCAAGCACCCGCCAAGGCATCCTGCACCGTTTCTACCTTCTCGGTAAGATATGCCTCGGCTTCACGCTCGGGATCAATACCCTCTTGCTCGAAAATTACAAGCGCAAGGGGCTCCAAACCCTTTTCCTTGGCAATACCGGCACGGGTATGACGCTTAGGACGGAAGGGGCGATAGATGTCCTCCAATTCCGAGAGCAATTTTGCCGAAGCGAGCATTGCTTCGATCTCATCGGTCATATTACCCTGATTGCTGATGGTTTCAAAAATTTCTTCTCTGCGCTTTTCAAAAGAACGAAGGTAGGCTAAGCGTTGCTCGAAATTACGCAATACCTCATCGTCCATTCCGCCCGTTACCTCTTTGCGGTAGCGGGAAATAAAGGGGACGGTGTTACCCTCATCCAGCAGGGCGGCCGCTGCTTGTACCTGCGAGAGCGTTAATGATAATTCTTTACTTAATACATCAAATATGTTCATCGCTTTTCTCCTTTGGCGAAGGCAAAAAATTTCAATAAAATAAAGGTCAACGGAATACCAATTACCGCCGAAATCACGTAGGCTATCAAATGATGCCACTCTAAAAGTGTTACGATCAGATATACCGAGAGCTGTTGTATCAGATAGTTGGGCAGATAAGAAAGCATATATTTGCCAAGACTCTCTTTACTCGTCTTTTTCTTAAAGGTAAAACGGGCATTGAGAAAATAGCCGATAATGAGCGCCGCTAAATACCCCAATCCGAACGCAATTCGCGAATCGATTATCAAGGCAAGTAACCCGCTGATGATCCAGTTGTTCAGAGAATTCACGGCACCAATCACGAGAAAGATCAATACTTCTTTTTTCATATCATATCTCCTCTATTACGTCGGCAAGGGCGCTTTCTCGGCAAACGTTGTACAGATATTTTTTGCCGATCTGTTCCTTTTGACACAGAAAATAACTCTTTCTTGCCTGTCGCAACATCAATCTGCATAGTCTTCCCTCTTCTTCCGACCTATGCGTAATGATCCCATCACAGTATCCGCAATGGGAAAAGAAGTAAAGGTCGGCATTGCGTAACGATATAAAATCCTCCGCTTCACTGCCCACGTACCCCAACGCATCCTCATTCATCTTCCCGCCTGTACAATAATGGCGGATACGCTGTTCGGCAAGAATAAGAGAAGCACTCGGCGAATTGGTAATTACGCATAAATCCTTAATCTCTCCCAGCATCGAGGCGATAAAGGAAACTGAGGCATCTAAAAAAACAACGGCGCCGTCTTTTATCAAGGGCAAGATCTGCTCGGCTCGCCACCCTACGCTCTTAGCGCAGGTAACGGCACCGGCTTTGCCCTGTTTCATTACCCCGCCGTGGGTTCGACTAATCCTTCCCTTTTTCGCCAGTTCATCTAAATCTCGGCGCACGGTAGGCGCACTCACCCCAAACAACTGCGTGAGCTCTTGCACACTTATACTCGTCTTCTCTTCAAGCAGACGCATAATCGTTTCTTGTCGTTCAAGGCTGTACATAAATGATTATTTCCTTTCTTTTATTTTCGTTTATGTTCTTATTGTACCATAAAAAGAGGGAAAATGCAAACAAAAAGAAAGGTTTTTTATGCGTTTTTGAGAAATAATAACAAAGGAGGTGATAGCAAATGAGTCCAAAAGAGCTTCTTTATACCGAAGATGCCTTGGGACGTATTGAGTTTTTGCGCAAAAAGTGCAACGAATACGAATCCCAGATGACCAACGAACAGCTAAAAGGCGTAGTAAAGCGCATCGGCAACGAACAGTGCAGCCTGTTCCAACAATTCTTTAACCAACTGTAAGGAGAATTATATGAACGATCAGATGATGATGGAGGATATCCTGACCACCCTCAAATCGGAAATCGACCTCTTTTCGCACGGCGCCATTGAATCGTCCACCAGCGGTGTGCATACGGCATTCAAGGACGCACTCGAAAAATCGGTGTGCCAGCAAAACGAGGTATATAACGCCATGTCGGGCATGGGCTGGTATCCTTCTACGCAGGCACAAGAACAACAGATCGAGCAGGTAAAACAGAAATTTTCTCAGTCTTGCTAAAAAAAGAGGAGTCGTTACGACTCCTCTATTTTTATACTCGGAAATCTTGTTTTAGTGCTCACCAACACGGCATTGACAACCAGACGGTCGGCATCGGTGGTGCAGGTGGAAAGGGTGAGGATGGTGTCCTCGGGGGTAACCTCAACCCCGAAATTCTTAATGGAACGCCGTTTCATTTTTCCGACAAGCTCCATAAACTCATTACCGCTGAATCGAGTTTGGATATAATAGAAGGTCTTTTCCGACGGATAGACGGCAAAAACCTGCCATACCGTTTCCTCGGTGGGGGTAATAATGTGAATGGTATGATAATCGGGGTTGTTGAGCCACCAAGAACGACGGCAATATTCGAGCGAGCCGAACATCGACATATCTCGACGGCCGTGCCCGTAAATAATCACGTTTTTATTCGACTGAATATCGGTAAAATCATTGCGATAATCACCAAAGATCCAGCCGGCGTTGGTCCATTTTTTATCAAAATTGCGTTTAAGATAATAACTGTTATTGGTCGTTTGCACCACGGGGTAATTGACGTTGGTGCCCGTCATCCGAATCCAAGCCACGGTATCGGGATTACGATTGATCAATTCGGTCAGATCCATCGTATAGGATGAATCCTCTTCCTTTACGGGAGGATTTACCTGCACGTTATCCTCTTCAATGACTACGTCATTTGACCCAACGATATCCTGCAATTCATTTGACAACTGACTGGTTTGATAGTTTTCAAACAGCCATTGTCCTATCAAAAAGGCGGAAAAGGCGAAAACCCCGATCAACAAGATAATCAGAAGGATAAAAACAACGTTCCCCTTCTTCTTTTTTTCTTTTGCCCTCATGTAAAACTTCCCTTCTTAGGTATGGTTTCATTGTACCACAAAGGGAAAAATTTGTCTACTTATAAGTTTAGTACGTTACGCCACGATTCATTTTCTTTGCCGGCAATAATGGGGTAAAAGGCAATCCCGTTTTCTTGTGCCGCCCGCTTATCGCCCAGCGCATCGCCGATCATCAGCGCCTTTTCTTTTGCATATCCTCGGGAGAGCATCAAAGCGATCGCCTGCGCTTTACTGCCACTGTCCTGCGCAAAAATTTCGCAAACATAGGGCAGCAACCCAAATCTCTCCCATTCCTCCATAATCGCTTCCCTATTTGCCGAGGACACCACCGCCACGTCTGCTTTTTGCGATAAATAGGCCAAGGCTTCTTTGGCGCCTTCAAAAGGGCGTATCAGCCCTGAAATTTCGGCAATGGCGAGGTTTACCTTATCGGACCATATTCTTGCCAAATCAAAAATACCGCCCTCAGGCATCCTTTTTTCGCCCTTTTTGCACCACTGACGATATTCCTGCAACCCCGCAATAGGGCAATAGGTTTGATTAACAAAGGTAAGGATTTTTTCTAAGCCTAAAAAGCGGTTGATACCCCTCGTATTTTCATATAAATTGATTTGGTTCCAGCGCTTCAAAATGGGTTCTTCCCATCTCTCCAAATGCCACACCTCAACAAGACAAGGCCCGAAACAGCGACGGTGCTTGATCTCCATAGAGTCAATGACACAACCGTCGGAATCCACACACACTAAGCGTTCTTTCATTCTTTCACCTCTAAGAAAGTTTGCCACCGCCTACCTAAAATATGCAAAAAAACGCCTCCCTTACGGGAGGCGTTTATCCTCATTTATTCTTCAACAGCAGGTGCCGTTGCGACGGCTTTCTTAGCATAGAATGCAGCCTTGTAGAGCCCTTGGAAGATGGGCAGGAAGATGACGCACAAAACAACGAAAACAACCAATGCCAAGGTAAACAGGAAGCCGATAACGGGGATACGGCTGAGCAGAGCCAACACGATGGGGATCAAAACAACTGCCACGGCAACCACAATATCAGCCAAGAACATCTGCCCCTTCATACCCTCGGTCATTTTCTTGGAAACTCTCAAAACCTCAGTTGCCTTCATTTCAGGATTGGTAGCCATCAAATAAGGCACAAAGGCATAGGCATAACCCTTAACCAAAGCGATGATAGGGCCGATAAAGGGAACGCAGCTCCAAATAACGAGCCACAGATCTCTCCACGCCATACCGCCTGCAATATGCAGAAAGCTCTTGTTAAAGCCGACAAACATCTGATCGGAATTGACTTCTTTACCCTCTAAACCGTCAAGGTAAATTTTTGCCATACCGAAGCTGATCAGATAGGAAACAACGATACCAACCGGTAAAATAACACCGCCGACAACAAAACCGATAGCGGTGATGATCACGCTGAGCAAGGACAAGCCCCACAGCATAATCGGCTTTTTGCGCAATACTTCAAGTGCTTTTCCAAATACTTCTCTCATCAGATAATTCCTCCGTCATGAAATATTTTCTTTGTTTATGCTGACAGTGTACCATATTTCGACATAATTTGTCAATAATTTATTCATATTTATTCTATATCAGCAAGAAAACTATATGTTTTTTAGGCTTGGGTTATAACAAAAAATCCCCGACGAAGACTCGTCGGGGATCTTTTATTTATTAGATAGCACCAAAGATAAACTTGCAAGCGAAGAGCAGAGCAATAATGGTAACTGCAATGTCCTTCTTCTGATACTTGCCGGTGAAGAGGGTAATCAGCGTATAAGCGATAGCGCCGATACCGATACCGTTGGCAATGGAGTAGGTAAGAGGCATCATAACCAGGGTTAAGAAGGCAGGAACGGCACTTCTCATATCTTCCATATCAACCTTACCGAAGTTTTTGAGCATCAACACGCCAACGTAAATGAGGGCGGGAGCGGTAGCAGCAGCAGGAATGATGCTGGCTACGGGGGACAAGAACAGGCAGAGAATGAAGCAGATCGAGGTTACCAAGCTGGCAAGACCGGTTCTGCCGCCGGCAGCAACGCCCGAAGCGCATTCAACGAAGGTGGTAACGGTAGAGGTACCGCATACAGCACCCGAAACGGTGGCGATAGAGTCGCAAGCCATAGACTTGTCGATATCAACAGGGTCGCCGTTTTCGTCGAGCATATTAGCCTCGGAAGCTGCACCGTAGAGAGTGCCGATGGTGTCGAACATATCAACGAGGCAGAAGGTAACGATCAGCATAATTACGGTAAAGATGCTGCCAATCATTTCGCCCGAGAAGGCGTTCTTCCAAGACTCAGCATTGAATACACCGCCCATAACACCCGTTTCAAAGAAGTCCTTGAAGGGAGTGATAGCCGAAGTAATGTCGAAGCTGGGAAGAGTCCAGGTGGACAGATAATAAATAACGGTGGTAGCCAGCATGCCGAGCAATACGGCACCCTTGACTTTGAGCTTGCTGAGGATAGCGATGATAACAAAGCCGGCCAAAGCAATGATAGCAGGAGCAATGGTAGCCCACTCAACGCCGTTGATCTTAACGAACTGAACGAGCGTGTAGGGGTTATCCTGAATAATGCCTACGTTCTGGAAACCAATAAAGGCGATAAACAAGCCGATACCGGCAGGAATAGCCTTCTTAATGCAGTCAGGCATTGCCTTGGCAATATAGGTGCGAACACCCGTGATCGACAAAATCAGGAAGATCAAGCCGGAAATCAAAATGATAACCAGACCTGCCTGATAGCCCTTGATCGGGTCGCCGCCCGCAATGATCTGGGGCAGTACAAAGGACGTGAAGAAGAAGGAGTTAAGACCCATTCCGCACGCCTGCGCAAAAGGCAGTTTTGCATAGAATGCATACAGCAGGGTACCGATTACGGCAGCAACGATCGATGCAATATAGACTGCATTCCAAATCGTTCCAATACCGGCAACGTCAAAACTGAAACCAACGACCTGATTGGGGTTTACAACAACGATATACGCCATAGCGAAGAAGGTTGTCAGACCCGCGATGATTTCGGTTCTTACGTTAGAGCCGCGCTCTGAGATTTTGAAGAACTTATCCAAGTAAATTCCCCTCCCTTTTATTTTTTTATTGGGTATACCTACATTGTAATAAAAAGTTCATAATTTTTCAATACTTTTTCGCAAAAAAAATGACGTAAAAGGGAGTATTTTTTCTTATTTTGAGGCAATTTTTTCGTTTAATTTACGGCTAATTCCCTTGGTTGCAAGAACAACGATCGCCCAAATAAGCAAATAGCCGACCACAAAAATACCGGTAAAAATCATAATTACCGTGGGCTCAAAGGGGATCCAGTTATTCAGTAAATAGCAACCGACGTAGGCCAGATACAGCACACCCAAATGACAGAACAAGGACTTGCCCGTGCCCCAATGCTCGATCTGTTCAAAGACGGTTGCGCCCGCCTGCACAAAGGCGAGCAGATAGATCGAAACGATGGCAATGAGAATTTGCACGCCGTTTAAGGAGAAGGCATCTACGGTTTTTTCCAAAATGGCATAAACGATGCCGAGAATGATGGGGCCAAAGCCACCGAAGATTAGCCCTCGATGAAGAAACATTTTTAGATAACGGTTCATATCAGATGCCTATCCTTTCTTTGATGGTTTTTAGTTGTCTGCGGGAAACGTAGTCGACATAGCCGTCGATAAAATGAATTTTCAGCGTACCGGAAATAGAGGTATCAAAGCGTTCCATTTGGCGGATATTCGCCAAACAAGACTGATTGATCTTAACAAAATCACGCAACCGTTCTTCATAATAATAAAGGCGTTCTTTGAGCAGATATCTTTCCTGCCCCCGAAGAGCGTACACCTTATTGCCGATAACGGTAATGCAGGTAATTTCGCTCGGGCGAAGTTTTACCGCCTCGTTTTCCCGATAACCGACCAGCTCTTGCGACACCAACCGCTGTATCTCATCAATGAGCGGTTTATTCTCTTTGGCATAGACTACGACCTTTTCTTCGCAATCCTTATCAATAATAATCTCGCATTTCATAGCAACGCTCCTTTCCATACTATTATAAAGATACCCCAAAACCTTTGCAATGGCTTTGGGGTATTCGGTCGAACATAGATGCTATGCGGTCTATTGACTGTCTTCTTTCTCTTCCTGACGGTCCATCTTGATTTCCCAATGAATGATAAAGGCAAGCAAGGCTCGAATGACGATAACAACACCCAAAATCGCCAATTCTTCAAGATTATGAACGATAACCGTTTTAATAATCTCGGCGCCCATCTTAAATTCCAGCGCCAGCGAAAGTGCCTTACCCAAATCAATCACGATATGAAAAGGCTCTTTTTTGCGCAGACAACGAATTAAGCGAACCAGTGCTCGGACCGAGCCGATAATGATAATAATGACGCCCACCAGTTCCAAGGTGCAGGCCGCTATCTCGGAGATGGGGTATAAAATATCTTTATATTGCGCCAGTATCGTTTCTAACATATTTTTACTCCTTTACATAAACATCCCAGCCGGAAGACACGGTTTGTTCACCGCTCTCCTCTACCCACAACGCCTCGGCATTGGGTATGGATTCAATCAAAGCCAACCCCTCGTTAAGAGGCATACAAAACAGTGCCGTGGAGAGCGCATCCGCCAAGCCCGAATCTTCACAAATGACCGATACCGATAAATATCCCGTTGCGGGCATCAGGGTATCGGGGTGGATAATATGGTGATAGCGCTCGCCGTTTACCACGTAATAGCGCTGATACGACCCGCTGGTTACGAGCGATTGTCCGCTAAGGGATAAATGAGCGATCTGTTCTTCGGTATTGGTGGGGTCTTCAAGTCCTACCGTCCACCACTCGCCGTCGGGCTTTGTGCCAATGGTACGGACGTTACCCCCGACATTAAGCACATACCCCTCAATCCCCTCTGCTTCGAGCATACGGGCAACACGCTCGGTGGCGTAGCCTTTGGCGATCGCGCCCACATCAAGGGTCATCTTTTCATCAAGAAGAGTAACGGTACTTTTCTCTTCATCAATGATCATTTTTTCGATATCGGTATGCGCCGACGCTTCCTGCAACTCAGAAAGCGAAGGAAGGGTGGCAACGGCAGGGTTGTCCATCCCCACCGTGCGGTGCTCGTGCCACAAAGACAGAACACTGCCCATCGCAATATTCACACGGCCGTTGGTGAGGGTATACATCTCTTTGGCGTATAAAAGCAGGTCGATAATACGGCGGTCGACCGTAACGGTGCGGTGGGCGCCGTCGACCAGTTCGTTGACAGTGCAGAGATTTTCCAAGCCGTCAAAACGATGATAAATGGTATATAATTGATGATACTCTTTGAGCTCCGACAAAATCCTGTCTGCTACCTTATCAAAGGCTTCCTTGCTATCGGCATAGCCGATGACGGTGGTTGCCGTATCAAAATAATCAAAGGAATAGGCCACGTATCGCTCTGCCTTATCACAAGAGCAACCCGACAACACCACGCACAACAGCAGACAAAGGGCCAGAGCGCCACTAAGAATTTGTTGTTTCATATTCTCCTAAAAGAAAAACGGGAGGATGGCCCTCCCGTTTTCGAAGTTGTTTGATTAGATCTTGGAAGCAGCCTTTACAAAGCCGGTAACGTAAATGGTGCAGCCGGCGTTCTTGACTTCGTCTACACCCTTGCCGTCCTCATCCATCAAAGCGGTGATTTCAGCAGCGGTCTTGCCGACGCAGAGGGTATCGAAAGCAGCAGCCTGCTCAAACCACTCTTTTGCCGAGCCTGCATAAGCAACCATGCCATAGTTAGCACCCTGCTCCTTCTTGGAAGCAACAGCCTTGGTGGTGTCGAGGGTGGAAACGCCCTTGGCATCAAAGGTGAAGGTAACCTCTACGCAGTCGCTCGAAGCGGCTACTACCTTGCCGTCATCATTAACGGCGGCGGCAAATACGGTGGTGGCTACCTTATTGCTTCCGTCTTTTTCAGCGGTAGCATCGGTGCAGGTCTGCTCGGTATAAGCGGTAACCTTCAAGGTATGCTTTTCGGTTACGTTGGAAGCGGCAGCGGCATTGTAAGCCTTTTCGATAGCGCCAACAAATTCATTAATCATAATGGTGCAACCGGCGTTAACAACCTCAGCGGTGCCCTTATTGCCCTCGGCAACCAGAGCCTTAACTTCATCCAAAGTTTTACCCGCAACGACGGTCTCAAAGGCGTCTGCCTGTTCAAACCATTCCGCGGAGGCCTGACCGTAAGCAACCATATTATAGTTCGCGCCGAGTTCATACTTGGTCTTGAAATCAGCTTCAGCGACAGCCTTGCCTTGCGAGGTGAACTTAACGGTATTGCTGGCAGTATCCACAGCGCAAGCAACGATCTTGCCGTTAGCATCAACGGTAACGGCGGCAACCGTAATATCTACCTTGCCGGAACCATCTTTATCAGCCGTGGCATCGGTGGCAGAGGGGGTGCTCACATAAACGCCGGAACCGAACTTCAAGGTAACGGGTTCAGAAGAGCAACCAACCATAGCGGACAAAACGAAAATGGCGCAGAGTAAGATTGCTACATACTTTTTCATAACTTTTCCTCCTAATAGGTTTTTATCATCTCTATTATACTATACCGACAAGCAAATGTCAATCAACATCACGGGGCACACGTCGGATCAAGAAGGCGGCACCCAGTCCCACCAGCACACCCGCCGCAATACCTGACAGGGTGAGAGCGACGAGGTAATAGGCAAGTTCCACCGTTTGAAGCAAAAGCATTGCCATCAAAATTTGACCGACGTTATGCATTACACCACCCACGACGCTGACGCCGACCTCGGACAAAAAACCGAGTTTTTTCAAAAGCATCATCACGGGCAGACTGATCACGGCACCTGCCAGACTGTATAAAAATGCCATGGCATTGCCAAACAGCAAAGTTACCAGCACAAGCCTCAGCAAAGATACCACGGCGGCAGAGAGGGGACCCTTGCGGTAAAGCAAGAACATAATCACGATATTGGGCAAACCCATTTTTACGCCCGGCACCGCCGCATACAGAGGCGGTAGAAGCATCTCTACGTAGGCTAAAACGAGCGCCAATGCCGTACAAAGGCCTACAAAGACGATGGTTTTTGTTTTATTCTTCATTTTTCCGCCCCCTTATATCACGATATCGGGCGAAGAGGGATCCTCGGCAATCACCGTTACCACGACCCGATTGGGCAAACAGACGATGCTTTCGCCGTTGCGGGAGATGGGGCGGTGATCACGGCAGATCCCGTCGGGGCAGGTGGCGGTTTTGATATACGCCTTCCCGTCCTCAATTACCAAACGGTTGAGATTGTTACCCTCGGTATAAATATCCTCAGTACGGTTTTCCGATAAAGAATACACCGCATAAAGTTCTCCGTCAACAGTTACCTTTACGCTTGCTCCTTTCCCAGAAAACAGGTACAGCCCACCGCCTACGATGGCGACGATTAGCATGAGGGCACCGATCATCAAGACGTCGTTTCGCTTTTTCTTATCCATGGAGCAGTTCATCAAAGCCAACGCCCTCGGGCAGATTGGGGAACCAAACGGCATGCAAGCAACCGGTGGGGCAAACCTTTACACATTCACGGCAACCGGTGCATTTTTCATAATCGATCTGTGCTAAATTATCCACAACGGTAATAGCGCCGTGGGGGCAGGTCTTTTCACATTTTTTGCAGCCGATACAAGCATTGGTGCAGGCCTTACGTGCCACCGCACCCTTATCCTTATTACTGCACATCACCGCCGCCGAAGCCGACTGCGGAAGCATCGCAATAATCTGTTTCGGGCAGGTGCGAGCGCATAAACCGCAACCAAGGCAACGGGAAGTATCGACGTGGGCAATTCCGTCTTGCAGACAAATTGCCTCAGCCGGACAAGCATCGGCGCAATCGCCAAATCCTAAACAACCGAAACGGCAGGAATTATCACCGCCATAAAGCATCATCGCGGCACGGCAGGAAGGTTCACCCTCATACGCTGCCTTTTTCGAGGTGGCGCCGCAATGCCCGTTGCAGGCAACGTAGGCAACAACGTCTTCAAAAGGCTCTGCCTTGATATCTAAAATGGCACCGATCTGATCGGCGACGTCTTGCGCACCGGGGACACACAGGTTCGGCTGAACCCTTTTGGTAACCAGTGCGGCGGCATAGTCATCACAGCCCTTATAACCGCAGGCACCGCAGTTAATGCCGGGTAAACATTCGCGTATTTTTTGCTGGGTTTCATCCTCTTTCACGGCAAAGAAATGCGACACAACCGCCAACAACACGGCCGCAATCAATGCAATGGCGAGCATAACCAGAAATGCAATTACAATATCCATATATACCCTCCCATCATGCAAAGAGGTTTTCCACAACACCGCCAAAGCCCATAAAGGCCAAGGAGATGAAGGAAGCGGCAATCAGTGTTACCGCAAGTCCTCTAAACGGGGCGGGAATGTTGCTCTCGTCGATACGAGAACGCAGTCCCGAAAACAGTACCATCGCCAGCAAGAAACCGACACCGCAACCGAGCGAACTTACCATCGATTCCAAGAAGGTATAGCCATCGAGAATATTGTTAATGGTAACGCCTAAAACGGCACAGTTGGTGGTAATCAAGGGCAG
>JAZOCX010000099.1:0-7742 GCA_045596725.1 Eubacteriales bacterium | reverse complement strand
GTCATATCATAATAAAAAACAGGAGGTAATGAAATTGACAACATATTTACCGGAAGGACAATTAAACACACAGATGGATTGGGACAGTGTTCTGTCCGACCCAAGCGCTCTACAAAAAATAATCAATCGGCAGGAAATTTATGAAGCCACTGCCATCTCCTGCGATAACGAGCATAATCTACACGTGGCTCTTGGCTCCTATATCGGTATTATCCCTCGTGAAGAATGTGCACTTGGAATCAAATCGGGCGAAGTGCGAGATATTGCCATTATTTCAAGAGTTAACCGTCCCGTCTGTTTTAAGGTTGTTGATTATCACGAAGAAGACGGAAAAATAACACCGATTCTTTCACGCACAGCGGCACAGGAAGAAGCCTTATCCTATTTACTTACCCATAAACAGTGTGGTGATATCATTTCGGCAACGGTTACGCATTTAGAGCCCTTTGGTGCATTTGTGGATATCGGTTGCGGCATCTCATCATTGATTGCCACGGCAAATCTCTCCGTTTCACGCATCGATCATCCCAAGGCACGTGTACACGTTGGTCAAGAAATCAAAGCCATTATTCGAGAGATCGACTATGAGCACCGTCGATTCTCACTATCACAAAAGGAACTACTCGGCACGTGGGAAGAAAACGCCGCACAATTTGATATCGGCTGTACCGTAACCGGTATTGTGAGAAGCATTGAGCCTTACGGCGTTTTTATCGAATTGGCGCCCAATCTATCAGGCCTTGCCGAATATTCGGGCAAATTAGACGTGAATACGCAATGTGCCGTTTATATTAAGAATATTATCCCCGAGAGAATGAAAATTAAATTATCGGTTATCAATGCCGCTAACGAAAACGCAAAGGAATCCCCTCTTAAATATTACATTTCAAGCGGTAATCTTAGGCGTTGGACCTATTCTCCCGCCAACTGCCCTAAAATAATCGAAACCGTATTCTAACAAAAACCTCCGACGCAAGTCGGAGGTTTTTCATTAATAGTATTGATATAAACAAGTCTTGATCATGCCGTTATACAGTTTTCTCTTTTTAGTAACCTTCTTGCGATAATCCTGCTCAAAGGTCTCACTGGCGGAAATAATATAGCTGCGACTGTTCGGTTGTTTCGAGAAAACGTCGCCTAATATCTGGGATTGTTCTTTAACCGACTGTTTATCACTTAATCTCTCACCATAAGGTGGATTACATACTATGACATTCCTGCGATCATCTGTCAAGTTCAAATCCTTTACGTCAGCAATTTCTACCCGAATACGACCGGCAAATCCCGCTCTTTTTATGTTTTCTCTTGCAATCTCAACCGTTTTTCGATCAATATCGTAGCCAACTATATCAAAAGGAACGGTACTAATCTTGTCTTTGGCTTCTTTTTTTGCTTTACCAAAGGAGCCTTGGGGCAACTGCGCCCAATCCTGCGCCGCAAAATCACGATTGAGACCGGGGGCCGTATTGGAGGCAAATAAAGCTGCCTCAATTAAGAAAGTCCCGCTTCCGCACATAGGATCACAAAAGCGTTCAGCTCGCCGATATCGTGAAATATCCACGATCCCAGCTGCTAAGGTTTCTCGAATAGGCGCTGCATTGGATACGGGGCGGTATCCTCTTTTGTGAAGTCCTGCACCCGACGTATCAAGCATTAGAGTTACCGTATCGTGAAAGATCGAGAAACGGATTTTGTGCATCGGTCCGCTTTCGTCAAACCAGCGTATGCCGTAGTGCTGGGATAATCGGTTTACAATCGCCTTTTTTATAATTGCTTGGCAGTCTGGTACGCTGAATAGTTTGGAATTTAAGCTGTATCCCGTTACGGGAAACTCATCTTCTTTACTAATCCAACGCTCCCAGCGTAACCTCTTTACCCCTTCAAAAAGTTCTTCGAATGAGGTAACACGAAAACTGCCGAGAACAATACAAATTCTCTCAGCCGTACGGGTAAAAACGTTACACCGAGCCACGTCATCAAGGTCGCCTTCGAAAGTTACGCCTCCATTAGCAGCCAAGACGTTGCGCATTCCCAAATGCTTTAATTCATTTGATAAGATCCCCTCAATGCCAAACAAGCAAGGGGCAAACATTTTAATATCTTCCATTTTTCTCTTCTACATTAACCGTTTCGGAAATGATATACAGGGGACGATCTCGAACTTCGTCATAAATACGGCCGATATACTGTCCCATAACACCAAGCATGAGTAAAATAAATCCACCTAAAAGTAATACGATGCAAATAATTGACGCCCAACCGGCAGAGAAAAGCGCACCGCATAATTTTGCAATAATAACGTACAGCGTGTAAATAAACCCAACAACAGATAGTAATGCACCTAAAAACCCTGCGATTCTAAGCGGTTTTACCGAAAATGAGGTAATGGCATCAACGGCCAATTTCATCATCTTGGATAAGGGATATTTTGTCGTGCCTGCAAACCTTTTTTCACGAACGTATTCAAATGCCGTTTGCTTAAATCCAAGCCAACTCACCAAACCACGTACATATCGGTTTCTTTCCGGCACTCGTTTGAGCGCATCAACCACTTTTCGGTCAAGCAACCGAAAATCACCCGTATCAACGGGAATTTCCACGTCGGTCATATAGGAGAGGAAACGATAGAAAGCACTCGCCGTCAATTTCTTAAAAGCCGTCTCGCCTTTACGGGAAATTCTCTTACCGTAAACGACTTCATAGCCCTCTCGCCAAAACTTAAACATCTCAGGAATGACCTCAGGAGGATCCTGTAAATCAGCGTCAATAACAACAACGGCATCCCCTTGCGAAACGTCCATACCGGCCGTAATCGCCGTCTGATGACCAAAATTACGGGAAAAGTTAACTAATTTGCATCTCCAATCCTCTTGGCAAACGGGGCGCAAAATTTGAAGCGTATTATCACGGCTTCCGTCATTAACAAAAATGATCTCATACTCGACCAGCATACCATCCAACACACGTTTTAATCGAGAAACCGTTTCGTTAATCACTTCTTGTTCATTGAAAACGGGAACCACAACCGATAATTCAGGTTTCATATCCGCTCTCCTTTGCAATAATCCTCGTATTTTGAGTCAATCTTAACTAAAATCAGTTCATTAGGCTGCGCCTGACTTGCGGGAATCACCACGGGGATATAATTGTCGGTAAACCCATGAATCCATCCCCCTCGTTTTCCTTCACACAGCACCGGATATATTTTCCCAACAGACCGATCCAAAAAATCGGTACGACTCTTTTCCGTCGCTTCAATCATCTGATGACACCGCTCCCGCCGTACAGTCTCAGGAATTTGTTTCATTTGTGCCGCAACCGTGCCCGGTCTTACAGAATAGGTAAACACGTGCACTTTTGAGAAGTCGCACGCTTTAACAAAAGCCATTGATTCTTCAAACTCTTCCTCCGACTCTTCCGGAAACCCCGTAATGACATCGGTTGTGATAGCACAATCAGGAAAGGCATTTCGCAGTAGTGCAATCTCATCGGCATACTGTTTGGGGGTGTATTTTCGGTTCATCCTTAAAAGCGTTGCCTCACAACCGCTTTGCAGGGACAAATGGAAATGCCCGCACAATTTTTCGCATTTCGCTAACCGCTGCACTCGCTCATCCGTTAAATACCCCGGCTCTAATGACCCCAAACGAATTCTGTCAATTCCGTCAATTTCATTGATTTTCTCAATCAAATCAACCAGTTCTATATTATCATCAAAATCAACGCCGTATTTCGTGAGGTGTATTCCCGTCAAAACAACCTCTCTAAACGCACATTTAGCCATCCTGCTAATTTCATCAACCGCCTCCGCAACAGGCTTAGACGTTAATTTTCCGCGTGCATACGGTATAATGCAATAGGAACAGAAATTATCGCATCCGTCCTGCACTTTTATTGTGGCACGGGTACGGTCATGTAAAAGCGGCTGAATATGGACATCGGTCTGCTTTTCAAGGAAAATACCACGCTGCGATAGGTACTCAACTATAATCTGCGCACATCGCTCTTTATCGGTATTGGGTACACACAAATCAACCGCATCAGGTAATGTCTGTGCAATTTGAGCGTAACACCCCGTAATAACGATTACCGCATTAGGCGACGTGCGTCGTGCTCGTGAAATAATTTTTCTTGATTTGGCTTCACTTTCGCTGGTAACACAGCAGGTGTTAATGATGCACAAATCCGCCTGCTCATTAAAAGGAGTCGCTTGAAGTCCATATGCCATTAACTGTGCCGCTATGGTACGCACCTCATATTGGTTTACCTTACACCCCAGCGCCATAAAGCTGAAAGTCTTCATATTATTTTTCGTCCCTTACGGTATTTCTTAACGTACCGATACCGTCGATGGTAATCTCTACAACGTCTCCATCAACCATCGCACCAACCCCCTCTGGGGTACCCGTTGTAATGACATCACCGGGTTCCAGCGTACAAAACCGTGTAACAAATTCAAAAATCTCCCCCAGCGGGAAAATAAATTTATCGGTGCTGGACTGCTGAACAATCGTCCCGTTTAAGGTGGTCGTAATCGCAACCGCCTCAGGATCAATTTCATCGGTTATTACGGGCCCAATCGGCGCAAAAGTATCAAAACTTTTAGCACGGGTCCACTGTCCGTCAGCACGTTGTAAATCCCGTGCCGTTACGTCATTAAGGATCGTATAGCCAAGCACATAGTCCTTATAATCCGCCGCCTTTACGTTACGAGCCGTTTTTTTGATAACAAGCGCTAACTCACCCTCATAATCAACCCTCTCGGAAATACAGGGACGAACAATCTCCTCATTCGGTCCGATCACCGCAGTGGCAGGCTTCATAAAGATGATTGGCGAGGTAGGAATTTTGGCATCGAACTCCTGCACGTGTGCGTAATAGTTTTTGCCTACCGCCATAATCTTTTTGGGGATAATGGGAGCAACAAAGGAAACCTCATCGACAGGAAAAACGTTGCCGGTCTTGGTTAATCCATTAAACAAATCGCCCGTTGCTTCATATATAACGCCATTTTCAATAATGACCGAATAGATTGTCCCGCCTTTATTTACTCTCCCCGTAATCAACGTCGCAACGCTCCTTTATAATATCGAGTAGCAGTTCTACGCCCTCTCCCTTTTGCGAAGAGAACGGAATAATGTTGGCATCAATATCCAATTCCTCTGCAATCATTTTGCAGTTTACTTGAACCGCCGTTTTGGATAGTTTATCACTTTTAGATGCGCAGATTAGAAAATCCAGTCCCAAAGAACAAAGATAATCCACCATTTGACGGTCTTCTTTGCTTGGTGCATGTCGGATATCAACCAACATAACCACCACACGTATATCCCGCCCCGCCGCAAAATAATCATCAATCAGCAAGCGCCACTTTTCACGGTCAGCAAACCCCACTTTTGCAAAGCCATAACCGGGCAAATCAGTGAGATATAATTTCTTATCCACGCAATAATAATTGATACTCCGTGTTTTGCCGGGACTTGCACTCACTCTCGCCAAACTCTTACGCCCCAAAAGCTTATTAAGCATAGAGGACTTACCAACGTTAGATCGCCCAACAAAAACAATCTCCGGCAGTGAAGGCGGATAATCTCCCGGCTTATATGCAGTTTTTCTCAGTTCAACGTTATGAAAATTTATCATGGTTATGCCATCATCGGCGATGCACCCTGCTCCTGAGCAACAACCACCGTCGGCTGTACCATCGTCGCCTGATGCACATCTTCCTTAAACGGCAACAAAGCCGTTTCGATTACTTCATCCATGTGAGAAACACATACAAAATGAATATTGTTCTTTACCGCTTCATCCAGCTCAGCAATATCGCAGGCATTACCCTCAGGGATAATTACCGTACGAATTCCCGCTTTATAAGCAGCCATCGTCTTTTCTTTCAGCCCGCCAATCGGCAAGACCCGTCCTCGCAAGGTAACCTCGCCCGTCATCGCAACAAAGCGATCAACGGCACGCCCTGTCAGTTGCGAAATGATAGCGGTTGCAATGGTAATACCCGCACTGGGTCCATCCTTTTTCACAGCACCCTCAGGTACGTGAATGTGTATATCCTTTGTTTTGTAAAAATCAGACGGGATATGGAGCGCTTGACAACGGGAACGAATATAACTAAGTGCCGCATGCGCCGATTCCTTCATGACATCTCCTAACGAGCCCGTCAGTTCCAACTTTCCGCATCCTTCCATAACGTTAACTTCAATGAAAAGAAGCTCACCGCCAACGGTCGTATAAGCAAGTCCGTTAGCAATGCCGATCGGATCGGTTGCGGGAAGTTCATCACGCAAAGATAACGGCGCACCGAGAAACTCGTTTAGGTTCATATCGGTAATGCTTACTCGTTTTACACCGTCAAGCAGACGAACCGCCGCTTTTCTGCACAGAGTGGCGCATTGGCGTTCGAGATTACGCACACCCGCTTCTCGGGTATAGTTAACGATTACCTTTTCAAGGGCCTCATCGGTAATGGACAGTTGTCTTTTACACAGTCCGTGTTTCTTCATCTGCTTAGGGAGAAGGTGTCTTGCTAAAATATGCCGCTTCTCCTCTTGGGTATAGCTCGTAAGATATAACACATCCATACGGTCAAACAAGGCCGGAGGAATGGTGTCATCGGTGTTGGCCGTGGTGATAAATAACACGTTGGATAAATCAACGTCATAATCAACAAAATGATCACGAAAAGCCTTGTTCTGCTCGGGATCAAGAACCTCTAAAAGCGCCGAAGAAGGATCGCCCTTATAATCAGCGCCAAGTTTATCGATTTCATCAAGCAAAATGACAGGATTCATACTGCCTGCCTCTTTAATAGCGCTGATAATACGGCCGGGCATCGCACCGATGTAGGTGCGTCGATGTCCTCGTATCTCAGCCTCATCACGCACACCGCCCAATGATACACGGGCAAACTTGCGCCCTAATGCATGGGCAACAGATTTGGCGATAGAGGTTTTGCCAACACCCGGAGGTCCGACAAGACAAAGGATCTGCCCTCTAAAATCGGGGGCAATGGTATGTACCGCCAAAAACTCAATGATACGGTCTTTAATTTTAGAAAGCCCATAATGCTCTTTATCCAGAATGGCACGTGCACGCTTAATATCTGCACGATCCTTGGTAAAAACACCATAGGGCAAGGCTAAGCACAAATCAAGATAGGAACGAATAACCGGTGCTTCGTGGGATCCGAAAGGCATTTTAGCCAACCGCTCAATCTCTTTGTCTAAGAGGGTATATACCTCATGCCAAACCGACGTTGCATCCAGCTTAGCACGATATTCATCGGCAATCGCCGCATTTCCATCTTGTTCCCCAAGCTCAGTTTGCAAAATCTTAATTTGTTCACGCATATAATATTCACGCTGATTTTTGTCAATCTGCTCTTTAAGCTTCTCGGCAATTTCATTATCAAGCTTACAAACCTCTACCTCATGGCGTAATGTTTGCAGGAGGTTCTTCACTCGTTCTTCAACATTCTGCACCTCTAAAACAGCCTGCTTTTGCTCAACGGGAAGCTGAATGTTGTTCGTGATAAAATCACATAATACCGAAAGGTTATTTTCAGAAAAAACACGCATCGGAATTTCATTTGGCATCTTCGGAACGTACTGAATATACTCTTCAAAAACCGAACGTAAACTACGAACATAGGCAGCAGAAAGCACCTCGTTTAATGATGAGGTATCATCGTATAATTCACATACCTCACCGATAAAGAAAGGCGTTTCTAC
>JAZOCX010000098.1:0-3497 GCA_045596725.1 Eubacteriales bacterium | reverse complement strand
GATCTATCGATATATGCTTTATGGCAAGAACATTACTGAAACAACGGATGAAGCTGGTCGTATTGCTGAGAACTTACCACAGAAGCGAGAAAAGACTTTTTCTGCTTACGTCAGCATTATGTCTGGTTGCAATAACTTTTGTTCCTATTGTGTTGTTCCGTATGTCAGGGGCAGAGAACGAAGCCGAGAGGTTGCACCTATCCTTAAAGAAATCAGAGAATTAGTTAAGGATGGTTGTCGTGAGATTACCTTGTTGGGGCAAAACGTTAACTCCTACGGAAAGGATAATGACCAAGGAGTTAATTTTGCGCAACTGCTTAGAATGATTAATGAGATTGATGGGGATTTTCGGATTAAGTTCATGACATCTCACCCCAAAGACATTACCCGAGAGCTTTTGGACACCATGGCTGATTGCTCAAAGGTGTGCAAACACCTGCATTTGCCGGTTCAGTCGGGAAGCAATCGTATTTTAGAGAAAATGAATCGCCGATACACTCGGGAGCAATATCTTGATATTATTGCATATGCCCGAGAGAAAATGCCAAACATCACCTTTACGACGGATATTATTGTTGGCTTTCCCGGTGAAACCGATGATGATTTTGAAGAAACATTGTCTTTGGTTAAAGAAGTTCGATATGAGATGTTGTTTTCCTTTATCTATTCAAGGAGAAAGGGAACACCGGCATATGATATGCCCGACCAGATCCCTTATGATGAAAAGTTAGCGCATTTTAATCGGCTTATTAAGGCACAAGAAGAGATATCAGCAACTTGTAACGAAAAACTTGAAGGTAAAATTTTCCGTGTTTTGTGCATGGGACGGGATGAGAAAAACAATCAACTTCTTTCAGGCAGAACTGAGAGCAACAAATTGGTGTTTTTCCCCGGAGATGATAAAACCATCGGTCAATTTTGCAATATTAAAATAACGCAGGCAAAAACGTGGTTTTTGCTCGGAGAAGAGGTATAACTATGAAAGAAATTAAAGAAACAATCCAGTTGCTTGGTCAACAAATTCTTGCCAGCGAGGAGTATGCTGCACTTAAAAAAGCAGAGGAAGCAAATAATGCTGATGCTAATCTTACGGCGCTTATCAATGAGTTTGAGTTGTGCCGTAGTGAAATTGCACCCGTCAATGAAGAGAATGAAGCTGAAATGGTTAAAAAGCATGAGCATTTAGAGAGTTTGTATGAGCAGATTATGGCAAATGAAAATATGATGGCTTATAATAATGCAGCTGTAAACTTTGAAAATTTGATCAAATCGGTTTATGACGGAATCAATACTGCTGTATTTGGACAGCAGGAATGTACGCATGATTGTTCAACCTGTGGTGGTTGCCACTAAGTTTTCTTGGAGGACGTTAAACAATGGGTTTAAGCCCTATGATGGTGCAATATGCACAAATCAAGGAACAATATAAAGATTGCATTTTATTTTATCGTCTCGGTGATTTTTACGAGATGTTCTTTGATGATGCCATAACGGCGTCCCGTGAATTGGATTTAACCTTAACGGGCCGTGATTGCGGGCTGGAAGAGCGTGCGCCGATGTGCGGTGTTCCGTACCATGCGTGCGAAATTTATATTAACCGTTTAATTGCAAAGGGGTATAAGGTTGCCATTTGCGAACAAACAAGCGACCCGGCAACAACGAAGGGGCTTGTTACCCGAGATATCGTTCGTGTGATTACGCCCGGAACTGTTATTGAAAGCCAGTTTTTAGATGAATCGTGCAATAATTATATTGCCGGATTGTATATAAGCGAGAGTGGAAAGTCGGTTTGCTTTGCAGACGTTTCAACGGGGCAAATTTCTTTGTTTGATGCTAAACAGTCGGATAATTATTCACTCATGAATGAACTGTACAAGTATATGCCCGCTGAGATTGTTTGCAATGTAACTCCCGATTTGGAATTGTCTCACTTTATTTCGGACAAATTACATAGTATGCTGTCTTCGGCACCATTTGATTCCTTTGAGTTTATCAAAGCCGGTGAAACGGTCTTGAAACATTTTCAGAAAAAATCCTTTTCAGAAATTGGCCTTGACGGTAATGATAACGGCATCTGTGCCATGGGCGGATTACTTAGCTATCTGTACGCTACGCAATTTTCTAATCTTGAACATTTAACAAGGCTTGATGTCTATGCGCAAAAAAAGCATTTAGAATTAGACGTTTCTGCCCGTCGCAACTTAGAACTTTGTGAAACGTTACGAGAGAAAAAGAAGCATGGCTCCTTGCTTGGTGTATTAGATAAAACCAAGACCGCGGCCGGCGGCCGCATGCTCAGACGCTGGATAGAGCAACCGCTTGCTGATGTTTTTGATATTAATCGTCGCTTAGACGCAGTAGACGCACTCTTAAAGAATTTTGATATTCGCACACGATTGATTGATGCTCTTTCGGAGATTACCGATGTTGAGCGTATTATGACTAAGGTTGTCTATAATACGGCAGGAGGGCGTGAATTGCTCTCTTTGGCAAAAACTCTTTCGGTAATTCCTACCGTTAAGGAATTGCTTGGTCGTGTACATAGCGAGTATCTTGTTGAATTATATTATGGATTAGATCCCTTGGAGGATCTTTGCGCCCTTATTCAAGCGGCTATTGACCCCGAGTGCCCAGTTTCCATTCGTGAAGGTAATATCTTCAAAAATGGCTACAATGAGACGATTGATGATTTACGTGCTCTTCTCAATAACAGTCAAGCGATCATTCAAAAAATGGAGCAGCAGGCAAGAGAAGAAACGGGTATTCGTACACTTAAAATCAAATATAACAAGGTTTTCGGGTATTTCATTGAAGTATCCAAATCCTTTGTTGATCAAGTCCCCGATCACTATATTCGACGCCAGACGTTAACAACAGGTGAGCGCTATATAACAAGTGAACTGAAAGAACTTGAAAATCAAATTTTAGGTGCAAGTGAAAAAGTTTCGCATTTAGAATACACGCTGTTCTGTTCCCTTCGCTCCACGGTGGCTGACGTCTTGGAGATTGTGCAGAAAAATGCGTCTTTGTTAGCGCAGGTTGATGTATTGACTACCTTGGCTGATGTAGCGCAGAAAAATAATTATGTTCGCCCAATCGTTGATGGCGGAGATATTATTGATATTAAAAATGGGCGACATCCCGTAGTGGAAAAGGTATTAAAAGGGGATATGTTTATACCTAACGATACCTACCTTGATCGCAATGATAAACGCCTTATGATTGTTACGGGCCCCAATATGGCCGGTAAGTCCACCTATATGCGACAAACCGCTCTAATTGCATTGATGGCACAGATGGGATCGTTTGTTCCGGCACAGAGTGCTCATATCGGGGTGTTGGACAAGATATTTACCCGTGTTGGTGCATCGGATGATCTGGCGTCCGGTCAGTCTACCTTTATGCTTGAAATGTCGGCGGTTGCCGGTATCTTAGATAATGCCACCTCTCGGTCCCTTATTATTTATGACGAAATCGGTCGAGGAACCAGCACTTAT
>JAZOCX010000097.1:0-4344 GCA_045596725.1 Eubacteriales bacterium | reverse complement strand
GCATTGCCCATGAATTTTCCACCATTCCCGGCGTGAAGGAAGATGTAACCGAGATCATTCTGAACATCAAGGGTCTTGTCGCCAAGCTACACAGCGACGGGCCTAAGGTTGTTTATATTGAAGCAGTAGGTCCCTGCGAGGTAACTGCCGCTGACATTAAGGTTGACTCGGATGTTGAAATTCTCAATCCCGATATGCACATTGCCACCCTTGGCAAAGAGGGCAAGCTCTTCATGAGCATCACCCTTGGCCACGGTCGTGGTTACGCCCTGGCTGACAAGAATAAGCAGCTGGTAGGCGGCATCATCGGTGAAATTCCCATTGACTCTATCTATACTCCTGTGCTCAAATGCAACTATTCGGTTTCTCCGATGCGTGTTGGTCAGATCACTGACTTTGACCGTCTGACTCTTGAAGTATGGACCAATGGCGTTATCTCGGTAAAGAATGCCGTAAGCCTTGGCGCCAAGATCATGAGCGATCATTTGAGCCTGTTTATCAACCTGTCCGAATCGGCACAGAATGCCGATGACGTATGGCGTGCCGATCAGGCAGCTGACAGAAGCAACGTTATGATTATGACGATTGAAGAACTGGATCTGTCGGTTCGTTCCTTCAACTGCTTAAAGCGTGCCGGCATCAATACGGTAGAGGATCTGGTAAATAAAACTCAGGATGATATGATCAAGGTTCGTAACCTTGGTAAGAAGTCTTTGGAAGAGGTAATTGCAAAACTGAAATTCCTCGGCTTGTCCTTAAAAGACGAAGAAGAATAATTAGTGTTAGGCCGTTATGGCCGAACAAGGCATTATTAGAAGGAGGTACAGGGTTATGCCCGGAACCAGAAAGTTAGGCAGACCTACCGATCAGAGAATGGCTATGCTTCGTGGCATGGTAACCTATCTGCTCGAAAAAGGCCGTATTGAGACGACTCTCACTCGTGCCAAGGAAGTTTCTGCCCTCACTGATAAAATGATCACCTTAGGCAAAAAGGGAGACCTGGCTGCATACCGTCAGGCACTTGCCTTTATCACCAAAGAGGATGTGGCTCATGATCTGTTCACCATCCTGGCTGCAAAGATGGCTAAGCGTAACGGCGGTTACACCCGCATTTACAAGCTCGGACCCCGTCGTGGCGACGGTGCCGAGATGGCTATCATTGAGCTGGTAACGGTTCGCGAAGAGATGGAAGCTGCTGAAAAGAAAAAGAAAGCAGCCGCTAAGCGTGCCGCTGCCAAGAAGACCGCTGAGGCTGCTACCGAAGAAGCCGCTGAATAATCAGTGTTATAAAAAGAGGTATCCGAAAGGATACCTCTTTTTCTTTTGAAAATCGGTGTAAAATATGGAAAAAGCATTGCAAAAAAAGCCATTTCGTATTATGATAAAAATAGTATATTTTTATCTCTCATAGGAGGATAATGAGATGTTGCAAACAAAAATGACAGGAAAAGTTGCCGTCATTACCGCCGGTGCCGGCGTCATCGGTGAAGAGATCTGTAAAACCTTTGCGGCATCGGGCGCAGCAGTCGCCGTCTGTGATAAGGACGGGCAAGCGGCTGAAAAGGTGGCTGATGCAATTGTTAAGGCAGGAGGCAAAGCCAAGGGATATGCCCTCGATATCCGTAAAAAGGAAACCTTTTTTGATGTCGTATCTGCCATTGAGCAGGATCTCGGCGGTGTCGATATTTTGGTCAATAACGAAAACGAGGAGATCGCTCCCGCTGACCGTAAACCCTTGCACGAGTTTGATATGGATCAGTATGATGATATCGTCAATGCCGGTATTAACGGTATTTATTATTTCTCCAAGGCCTGCTCCCAGGCGATGGAGAAAAGAGGTAAGGGCGCCATTGTAAACGTACTCAGTATCCGTGGCGTGGTCGCCGTTGCCAATCAAAGCCCCGTTGTTGCCGTTGCCGCCGCACAGGTAGGCTATACCCGTATGTGGGGCGTTGAGATGAAGGATTATAACATTCGTGTCAATGCCGTTGCGGCAGGTCTGTCCCGTAATGATAAGAACGCCGATACCTTAACGAACGTGGAAGGCAAGCTCTCTCATGTAGCCATTAAGCGTCTGTGCGAGCCTGCCGATATTGCCAACGCCGCTTTGTTCTTGGCGAGTGATGATGCGGCCTATATCACCGGTACCGTGTTACCCGTTGACGGTGGCTTGTCTGCCGGTTTTGTGAGAAGTTTCTAAGGAGGATACGACGATGAAGGTAAATTGTGATAGAGTCAACGATCCGATCGAGAAAATCTTCGACGGGGTGTACGGCTATAATAAACCCTATAATTGTATGAAAGCCGACATTAAAGACCGTGTTGCCGTTATTACCGGCGCATCGGGTATGATCGGCGGTGCCGTTGCTGACTTGTATGCCAAATCGGGCGCCAAGATCGCCATTTTGGATATTGCTGATGAAGCAGGCGAAGCCCGTGCGAAAAGACTTCGTGAAGAGGACGGGGTAGAGGCCAAGTATTATCACTGCAATTTAGGCAGTCGTGAAGATATTACCGCCGTGATTAAGCAGGTGTATAACGATTTTGGTCGTATTGACATTCTGTTTTGTAACGCCGGCGTTAACGTGGGCAACCGTGAGCCCCTGCCGAAGTTTGACGATGCAAAGTTTGAGCTGAATAACGATTTGAATTTACATAACGGCACCGTTTGGATCTGCAAACAGGTCATTCCTCAGATGATCGAGCAGGGTAGCGGTAATATTCTGCTTACTTCAAGTGTGTGCGGTGTAACGGGCTTGCGCCGTCAGTGCGGTTTCGTAGGCTCTAAGTTTGCGATGGCGGCGCTGACCAAGGCGATGGCTTTGGAGTACGGCAAGTACGGTATCCGTGTGAATTGCCTTGCCCCCGGAAGTCTGCCCCTGCCCAATGCTCAGCTTAATTTCTTGTGGGACACCGTTTCCTTTGATGATTACGATTCCAATTTTGAGCGTCCCGAAAGTATGCTCTATGATATTGCCGTGCGTCGCCCCGCCTATCCTACCGATATGGCAGGCTTGATGCTCTATTTGGTTTCCGACGATGCCGCCTATACCACCGGTCAGGTTATCTGTGTTGACGGTGGGTGGACGGCAGGATTCTCGGGCGATTATTGATAAAGGAGAAAAACAATGGCTAATTTCGCACAAAAAGTGGCCGCTCATCGCGTAGGAAAAGGCGAGCTGGCGGTATTCTATGTTGGTCAGGCAGGTTATCTGATCAAAACGCACGACGGCAAGCTTATCGGCTTGGATATGTATTTAACCGATTGCGTGGAGCGTCTGTGCAATTTCCGTCGTATCAGTGCTAAGATTATGGCACCCGATGAACTCACCTTCGATTACGTCCTCGTTTCTCATAACCACCCCGATCATTTCGACGTGGACGCTCTGCCCGTTATTATGGCAGACGGTAATACCAAAATGATCACCAGTGTTTGCGGTAAGGATGCGGCAGATGCGGCGGGCATTAAGAGAAACGTCTTCTCCTTAAAACGTGGCGAGGATATCGAGCTGGATGATCTGCGTGTTCGTGCCGTGTATTGCAATCACGGAGAGCTGGCTCCTTATGCTCTCGGCTTTATTATTGAAATCGACGGCTTTAAGCTTTACTATGCAGGCGATACCTGTTACAGCCCCGATGAGGTAGCCGGCTTTAAGCGTGAAAAGTTTGATTTGATGATGGCGCCTATTAACGGAGCCTTCGGCAACCTCAATGAGCAGGAATGTGCCAAGTACGTTTCCCTTATTGAGCCCGAAATGACCTTGCCCTGCCATTTCTGGACCTTCATCGAGCACGGCGGTAACCCCGCTGCCTTTGTTGAGGCGATGAAGACGGAAGCCCCCGGCCGCCAGTTCACCTTCTTAACGCAGGGTGAGTACATTCAGCTGAGGAAATAAAAATGGTCGAAATCAAGAGAAGTACGTATAAGGATATAGATTCCGTAGTGGTTACCACAAGCGAGCTTATAGCCACCTTTTTGCCCTCGCAGGGAGGCAAGCTTGTATCTCTTATTAGGAAATCCACGGGGCGCGATTATATGGCACAGCGCAAGGGCGCTACCTATCGCAAACTGGGGATCGATACCTCTTATGTAGAAGCAGAATGTTCGGCTTACGACGATATGTTCCCCACGATCGACCCGTGGGCGTACCCCGATGGGCCCTTGAAGGGCAAGCCCTATCTCGATCACGGTGAGGTATCCCGTACCCCTGCCGATTTTACCATTAACAGCGATAGCGTTGACAGTAAGATGACCTCGCAGTTTTTGCCTTATACCTTTGAGCGCCATATTACCGAAAACGAGCGTGGCGGTATCCGTATTGAATTTACGGCGACCAATACGGG
>JAZOCX010000096.1:0-6658 GCA_045596725.1 Eubacteriales bacterium | reverse complement strand
AGATGTTCGGATAGCAAACCAGTTGCCAAGCCCCTCGCGAGCGTCGCCCGAGTCTCCCTTGCCAAAGCCGGTTGTCACGGGAATTTCGTAGCCCAATTCCGACAGGTCGCACAAAAGATGCTCTCCCGTACCATCACTGTTGCAGACATAATATTTGCCGCCGTATTCATCGTAATATGGCTCCCATTCCCCCGATTCTTCGTCATAGTGAAGCCCCAAAAGAGTGGGGTGTCCAAGCTTTCCGTAAATAATCTTATTGTTGTAGAAGATTGGAAAGCCTGCCACGTCCTCAACCACAGTTTTCTTTTCGCCCGTGGTCATATCGGTTCGTATAATATCGAAGCAGTAGACGTACCATTCGGAGTTGAAGCCGGGATCGGCGTAGATCATGTTGTAGCAGAATTGATCCTCGCGCTGACCCTGAAATGTCTCGTCGCCGTCGCGGCGGTCACCGTAGGCAAGGTCGGTGGAATAGTCGCCGCGCGAAATGCCGTCACTCCAGTAAAGACGCCCGTTTTCGGCGGCGTAGATGCGTTGCGACTCCTCAAAGCCCTCATCCGAAAGTTGCACAGCTTTGCCCTTGTCAAGATCGTAGCGCCAGACGTAGTAGGTAGAGACGACCGCGTTGCTTCCGTCCTTCCGTTCTACAAGCTCTGTAGTGCAAAGATTGAAAAACAGGTATTTTTCTGTTGCGTACAGTTCGATAAGCGAACCGCGATCGGTCCTGTGGAGTATCTCGATTTCGGCGGTGGCAAGGTCAATGCGGCAAATGGATTCGTAATACGAATCGTAGCTGAACGGGTCATTATTATATCCTTCAAGACAATACATATATCGCCCCGCCATTTGCATGGAGTTTAAGTTGACCTCACGAAAAGGACAACTTTCGTCGGTGTGAGAACAAAGCGGATCGGGACAGAGAGGGATCATGGTGGCGGTATCTACGTTGATTCGATAGACGATCGAGTTCCACTGTTTGAGCAAATACGGATAGTTGTATTCCTCTTCGGGTGCCTCACCGCAAGCGGCAAGGGCTAACAAAAGGAGCAACAATACGATGATCCAAATTTTTCTTTTCATAACAAAACCTCCCTTCGGTTCTGTTACATATAACAACCGAAGAGAGGCGTTTGTTTCAATTTCACGACAATATTTGGTAAATTAAAATTGTATTGTTACCGTTCCTTTTTCAACTCAATCACAGCAAGAGGCTCGCCGCTTCCCGCATGGGTGACACACATATAAAAATCCAACGTAACGGTGAGGGCTTCGGCATCCGTTTCTTCTAACCGATAGGTAAAATACTGAATGCTGTTCTCCCCGTATCGAACCGACGAATCGATCTGTTTGGCGCCGTAGAAATAATATGGAATCATAATGTCGGTAAAAGCGGGATTTTTGAGGGTGCATTCGGTGTAAACATACCAATATCCGTCTTTGTGCTCCACACCCGTCACGCGGTCGGTGAACAGCGGTGCATCTAAAAGCGGAATGTCCAACGGAACACCATCGGTAAGCGGAACAGTATAGGTTTCCTTGGGAATTGTCCAATCGATCTTGAAGCTTTCGATTTCGATGCGTTCCAAGTCGCATGAAAGTGCTTTGTCACACTCAATCAAATAATATCGGTCATCCAGCGGAATCGCTCCATGGGATTGCGTCATGTTTCCGGCTGTGTCGTATGCCTTAATGGATACACTAACGGCGGCGTTTTCAATGTCATCGCATTCTACGATGAATAGGCGGTTATTGGTGTACAGGGGCAGGATCTTGACGGTATAGCCTTCGATGTTTGCCCATTCGGACACGGAATAGCCGTCATCTGAGATATCCGCAAGGCGGATCGGTTGACTTTGATTCTTCCAATGGAGAACCGGCTCCGTAGTATCATGCGACAAAACATCAGAACACTCTGCCATAAAGGAGCAGGGACCGTCAAGAGAACCTCCGGAACTCAGCCGCAGCTCATAGGTGGTTCCGTCTATGGTGACAGAACATGCGGGCTCCTTCCAATCGATTGGATCGTCACTTTGCCCCCAAAGGAGCAGACGTCCGTTTTCGCCGTCCCGAATGTAAAGGAGCGTTTCGATCTCCGCATCTTCCAATCGCACCGTTTCGGTGGTAGAGAACATGGCGATATCGCTGTCAAAGTCCACGATACCGTAATAAGGAACGGCACGCGGAAAAAGATGATACACTGCTACGGCACAGCCTGTGACGACGGCAGCAAGAAGAACCACAAGGATCGCGCATGCCCAGAGAGGAAGACGGCGTCGGGAAGCAGGTGTCGCCTCTCCGCGACAGACGGCACGGGCATGTTTTTCGAATTGCCTTGGAAAACGGTGAGACGTATTGTCGCCAAGTTCAGCGGTATTTTGCGCTTCTATGGCGCGGAGTAGGGATGTCCACTTGTTATCCTTCATTTCCGTTCCCTCCCTTCAACAGCTTCAAGAGCATTGCTCGCGCTCGCATCAGACGGACGCGTACCGTCGCCTCTGCCACACCCGTAACGGCGGCAACGGTGGCGTTGTCGTATTCATAGAGATATTTTAACAGCAAAACATCGCGATAAATAGGATCAAGGGTATGTATCTTGTTCACAAGGGCATTGAACGCCTCCTCCTCTATGACCAATTCGAAAGCTGTAGGCGCATCATCGGGAACGATGTCGCCCAATTCATCTGCCGACACGTACCCATGCCGTTTATTATAGCGATAGCGATTGATGGCGGTGTTTCTGACCATAATAACAATCAAGGATTCGGTTTTGTTTCGATCGGCGTTAGCAAACAACGCGATGTTTTTTACGATCTTGTAGACTGTGTCCATAACCGTGTCCTCGGCATCCTCACGGTTGTGGAGAATGGAGAAGGCGAGGTTGTACATTCTATGCTTGTAAGTGAGATACAGTTGTTCAGCAAGAAACCGTTCGTCAGCATTCTCTATGGTCATAAAAATAGGTAACATACATCCTCTCCTTTCAAAATTCGTTGGTACTATTATATCATGTTGGGGCGTTTTTGTAAACAGAAAGAAAAGTACAGAGTCCAAGTTATACCGCTGTACCTTTTCTCACTGTAAATGACTATCAAATATTATCAATAATAAAAAACAAATCCGAACCAATTTCGATTGACGAAATAGTTCGGATTTGTTTCTGTTGGTGACCCATCCGGGAATCAGAACCTGCGTGCGCGATGAAAAACATAGTTCCCCTTACTTTGCGGTTTCGCGCCCGCGATCAAACCCTTCGGGTTTGAGAAGTTCAATTCCTTCAAAATAACGAAGCAAAAGGGCACCCGAACAAGTTCGGATGCCCTTTTGCTTGGTGACCCGTAGGAGAATCGAACTCCTGTTACCGCCGTGAAAGGGCGGTGTCTTAACCGCTTGACCAACGGGCCTTTTGAAAAGTTATCCGCCAAACAATTGGCGGATAACTTTGGTAGCGGGAATTGGACTTGAACCCATGACCTATCGGGTATGAACCGATTGCTCTAGCCAACTGAGCTATCCCGCCAAATTTTCTCGCGTTTTTTGAACGCCCGTGTATTATATCATAATTTTGGCCCGTTGTCAACACTTTTTTTCATTTTTTTATTTCTTTTTTTGAGGAGACGCTGATCCCCACTCCCAAAGGGCACTTCGGGTGCCCAACTCCCGTTACCGACCGGATCCCGACGGCTTGGGCCAAAGCGTCGGCTCCTTAACGCCCAGCTTTTCTACCGGCTTGATGGCGGGCGAAAAGCAGATCCGAAGATGCGGACCGTCCTCGTCCTCACGTGCGGAGCATTCAAACAAAAAGTCGCGCACCGAGGATATACCGTCGCACAAATGGAGTGCCGTGTGTTGATAACGTCGGTTGGCAAACAGTGGCTTGTCGCCAAGCTCTGCCTCGCACCGCAAAATGGGATAGGGACGCCCTCCGATATCCCCAATCTTCATCTGCATGGAACGAGACGGGCAAGCATCCCACGCAAATAGCATCAAACAGGTCATAATGGCAACGTACGCGTCTACGTTGAAATCTTGAAGCATCGGAACTGCCGACCGCGCCGAACGGCATTCTATTCGACAACCGATAAAGGACGCGATGGTGCAGGCGCGCTCGATAATATACGCCGTAGCCTCCTGCGGACAACGAAGCAACCGCTCCTTGACGCCCGCAGACATAAATGCCTTAAAGGCATGCTCTACCGCTTCTTTCGCAACCGAGAGTGCCTCTTGGGCAGACGTTCCGCGCTTGCGCTCAAACGATAGCATACGCGGGGAGATTTTCGCAAGCGAGGTTGCGCGCCCCAAGTACTGTGCCAAAAGCGCGTCTCTGTCGGTATGTACGATGACGCCGATCATGATCCGCATAGAAGCCGCCATATTGCAGAATACTACCATCCCGCCCAGTTTGGTGTCGACCACGACGCGCTCGCAGGAAAATTTAATACTGTTCTCTCGCAGGAAGTCCCATTCACTCACTAGCATATATTTTTTCAGATTCCCGCCCTCGCGGATCCTGCCGTTTTCGGAACGCGCGGCATAGATGGTACCCGCGCGGTCAAAAACCACGACGTCATCGCGAATCTCACGAAGCTCCGTGACCTCCCCTCGCGCATTGCGGGTACGAAGGTCTTCAAAAAAGTCGGTATTAAAAAATGCTTCTCCCATAATTTCTCCTTGTCTGAATAAACGCCGATGGGTCAACATATACTGTATTGTAGCACAGGGAAAGCAAAAAAGCAAGAGGCATGAAGGCTGATCAAAACAAAAAAAACCAAAAAATTGCAAAAAAGTATTGACAACACATGGGAACTGTGCTATAATAATCGGGCAAAGCCGAGGAACGTACGCCGGAGTGGCGGAACTGGCAGACGCCCGGGACTTAAAATCCCGTGATGCGAAAGCATCGTACGGGTTCGATCCCCGTTTCCGGCACCAATATCGCGGAGTGGAGCAGCCTGGTAGCTCGTCGGGCTCATAACCCGAAGGTCGTGTGGTTCAAATCCCGCCTCCGCAACCAAACTTTAATACCCGAAAAACCTTGATAAATAAAGGCTTTTCGGGTATTTTGTTATTTTCGCACTTTGTGTATTTATGTCCGCTAAAAACCGCTTTTGGGGTGAATTTGGGGTGAATGACCTATTTTTTTGAAAACACACCTTTGGTGAAATTACAATTTTATGGTATAATAAAGTAAAATTTTGCTGTGCACCTATCCAGCGGAGGTGTAGCACAGTATAAAGCCCTCTCGCTCAAAACGGGAGGGCTTTTATGATTTTTACGGATAAATACACCCTGGAATACGATCCACACAAGGATGCACACCGTGTACATAGCACAGAGGCTCCGCTGTGCCCCTCCTGCGGCTTTTTAATGTCTGGGTACGATAACCGCAGGCGTAAAGCTATTGACAGCACAGGCGCCGTGTATTGGCTCCTGGTGCGGCGTTTATATTGCCCCAAGTGCAAAACCCACCACACCGAGCTCCCACGGTCCTTGGTGCCGTTTAAGCAATATGAGGCGGCGGTAATCGAGGATGCAGGATCCCCGCAAAGCAGCTGCCCGGCAGAGGGCTCCACCATACGCCGGTGGAAAAGAAAATAATACCCACCTACTTTGCCTGTGCGTGGCAGGCTCCTGGGTGTACAATAATGGTGTACAAGTATAAGGAGGTGGTGTGCTTGAAAATGCGATACAAGGCCCTTGTGGGCGTTCTTATCCTCATTATCATTGCTTTGCTTATGGTAATACTCTTACAGCAATGCGGCAATAACAGCACGCCTACGGGGCCAGGAGGCGGCTTATACGAGGATCCCAATGCAGAGGATATACGGGAGCCGGATGCACAAAAAGGCAGCATCGGCAATATAGCGGTACCGGGCTTTGAGGCTATGACCATAAAGGCAGACCAAACCAAGCAAAATATATGGCTCTATAACCCAGAGAAAAATAACTGCTATTTCCTTGCAACCATTATGCTGCCGGATGGTACCGAGGTGTACAAGTCCGCTCTTATCGCTCCTGGTAAAGCGATATACACCGCAGAATTTACACGGACCGTGCCCGCAGGTACATACGAAAACGCTATTTTGCAATATGACTTTTACACCTTGGATGGTACCCAGGCCAATGGTACCAAAGCATACTTTACTTTGGAGGTAGAATAATGAAAAAACTCATAACCCTTTTACTCGCTCTTACATTGGTGTTTACCTTAACAGCTCTCCCTGCATCTGCTGAAAGCGTAACAGGCTCAAGCGGTTCTATGGTGGTGAGCTATTCGTTAGGTGATACATACTGTATTATACTCCCGGAAATGACTTGCACCGGCACCAATAATGTTTTTGATATTACGGCTGAATATGTGCATTTAAGCGGTGATAAACAGCTTGTTGTAGCTGTTGATGCCGATCAAACACTTACTGATGGCAATTTTTATTTGAAATGTACCACGATAGATAAGGTAAGCACAATGCAATGTGATATATGCGTAACAAACAGTAATGGATCAAACACGCCTATGCCTTATAACATAAGCGATGATAACACAACCCTTGCGGTATTTAGGAATGGCGATACAAACGCATATCAATACGGCAGAATGGCACTAACCTTGTATGTAAACTCCGATACCACAGCAGGCAATTATGTTGGCCACATTTATTAT
>JAZOCX010000095.1:0-2974 GCA_045596725.1 Eubacteriales bacterium | reverse complement strand
GAGCGACTGACGAACGGCGGTAAAAAGGGTGGTATTGCCGTAATAACGACGGCTGTAATTTTGGGGATAGGGCTTTCCGTTTAAGGTAGTTACGCTTTTATCGGTGATAATCGAAGCCTGCGTTAAGGTACCCGCTTCAATGGCGGGCAGATAGCAGGACAGAGGCTTGATCGCCGAGCCGGGGTGGCGTTTGGACATCGTGGCACGGTTTAGTTCTCGGCTCGTTTGCTTTTCTCCCCTACCGCCGACCACCGCTATAATATGTCCGTTTTGCGGATCAGTCATCAAGGCTGCCGCTTGATACTGCTTATCGATCGAGGCTTTGGGGAAAAAGTCCTCATTGGCAAAGGCTTCTTCGAGAGCGGTTTGGGTCGGCAGATCCACCGTCGTATAAATCTTTAATCCGCCACAGTACAGATAACTCTCGGCCTCGCTCTCGGTATAGCCGTAGGTTTCGCATAGATCACGCAGGGTGTCCTCGATCACGGTATCGACGAAATAGGAGTAGGTCGACTCGACTGCCACCATTTGCCCGTTTTCGGCAAAAACCAGCTCCTGCGCCATCGCTTGATTAAACTCATCACTTGTAATAAGTTTTAGGTCAAGCATCTTTTTGAGTACCGTTTCGGCACGCATTTTGTTGTTCTCGAAGTGCTGATAGGGCTCATAATGGTTGGGGAGCTGAATGATGCTCACCAAACAAGCACTCTCCCGCAGGGTCAGATCGCTCGTGTTTTTATTAAAATACATCTGAGCGGCACGCTCGATGCCGTAGGTGCGGTAATTAAAATAAACGGTGTTAAGATAATATTCTAAAATCTCGTCCTTATCATACTCCCGCTCCACGTACAGTGCACGCAAAATCTCACGTGCCTTGCGTTGCCAGTTGCGTTCGTTATCGTGGGTGAGGTTTTTGATGAGCTGTTGGGTAATGGTGGAACCGCCGTAACTGTCATCACCCGACATATAGCCCATCAGCGCACCCGTAAACCGTTGCATATCCACGCCGTTGTGCTTATAAAAACGCTCGTCCTCAATGGCGATCAGGGCGTTGCGGGTGTGAAGAGGGATATTCTCAATATCCACCCATTGACGGTTTTCGTCCTTGTACAGTTCTTCCAATACCCGCCAGTCCTCGCCGTCCTTGTAATACAGGGTAGTGGTGCAGGCGAGACTCTTGCCTGCAAACATTTGGTCGAGCGTCGGATCACTGTATCCAAAGACCAAGACACTGCCGATAAAAAGCAGCACTAAAAAAGACGCAACAACAAAGGACATCGCACAAAATAGGCGATGTCTTCTGCCGGCTTGTATTTTTTTTGTTTTGGTCTTTTTCATAACTTTCATACCCATAGGATATGCAAAAATAATGGAAAATTTCCTAAAATTAAAATATTTTTCCGAGTAACTCGGCTATCCCAAAGCAAACGGGACGGGCAAGGATATACACGGGCAAAGCCACACGCCCCAGCGCATCAAGCCCCGCAATGCGGAACTTGTAGGTGTTTTCCGCCACAAGTCCGTCGCGCAGATAACGCCCCACGATAACACCGGTGAAATAGGCGAAAATCCAAGGGAAAAAGCCGAAAAATTCAGGTGAAGTAAACCCCTCGTGGGTAAAGCCCGTAACAAATAGCGGCAGAGTAAATCCGCCGACGGCAATCTTAGGATAGGTTAAAAATCCCGTTAAGAAAATAAAAACGACAAAGGCACTGAACGCCCAAGCCGCGCCCGCCTTGTTGAATAGATTATCAAGGGTGCGGTTGCGATGCATGGCATCGTAAATGAGGGTGGCGATACAGAGAAAATGCAGATAGCCAAACCAGATCACACCCGTAGGCAAACTCATCAAGGTAACGAGCAGAGCACCCACCGCCAGCACCAGCGCACGGTAGCGGGGCTTACGGCTGAAATTGATGGACACGCCCGAAAGGATAACGAAAAGGCATTGTACGCCATAAATCCAATAGCCCGAGGTGCCACTCCCCATAATGCCCGTAACAAGCGTGCCAAAGTCGGTATCGGCAAAGGTGCCACACTCATAAAAAGCACCAAAGAGCCTATAAAAGAGCATCGCCAACACAAGCACGCCCCTTATCGTATCGAGAAAGGGAATACGGTAGCCGCCACGAATTAAATCCTGTGCTCCGAGCGACATCTCGCCCCGTTTGCCTCGTACGGCGGGCGCCATCTTCGGCAGATCTTTGGACTGCGGTTTATAAATAAAGCTCTTCCAGCCCTCGCCCTTTAAGGCAACCTGACCGTGGGGATCGACCTGATACAGGTCGGGGCGGCGAGGGGTCTGTATCGGTTGATTTTCTGCTTGTTCATTCATAGGGTTATCCTTACACGTTAAAGCGGAACAGAATGATATCGCCATCCTGCACCACGTATTCTTTACCTTCACTGCGGATCAGACCCTTTTCACGGGCCGCCGCCATACTGCCGCTGCTCATCAAATCATCAAACGAAACCGTTTCGGCACGGATAAAGCCACGCTCAAAATCGGTGTGGATCTTGCCGGCGGCTTGCGGAGCCTTCGTGCCCTTAGTAATCGTCCAGGCACGGCACTCGTCCTCACCTGCCGTGAGATAACTGATCAGCCCGAGCAGGCTGTAACATTTGGTAACCATACGGTCGAGCCCCGACTCAGTAAGCCCGATATCGGACAAGAACATTTCCTTGTCCTCAGGAGAAAGCGAGGTAATTTCCTCTTCGAGAGCCGCGCAAATGGGCAGTACCTCGGCGCCCTCCTCGGCGGCACGCTGACAGAGGGTTTGATAATGGGGGTTATTTTCAATACCGCTCTTAAACACCGCTTCGTCCATATTGGCGGCGTAGATAACGGGTTTTAAGGTGAGGAGCGCTACCTGAGAAATGAGCGCCTTTTCGTCCTCGGTATAGTCCATGGCACGGGCCGGCTTTTCGCTTTCCAAAAAGCTCTTGACCCGCTGTAACAGTTCCAATTCCACCG
>JAZOCX010000094.1:0-6047 GCA_045596725.1 Eubacteriales bacterium | reverse complement strand
ATCTTCATATCCCCGTTCAATGTGTATAATTTCCTCAATTGTTGTTGTTCCTTTTGCAACGATTCCGGCAATAACCAGCGCTGCACCGGCACGTAGGTCAGTGGCCCTAACCGTAGCCCCCTGCAACTCATTAACGCCCGTAATAATCGCTACTTTACCGTCAACACTGATGTTGGCGCCCATACGACGCAATTCATCCGTGTACTTATATCGGCTTTCAAAAACATTTTCCGTAATAATGCTTGTCCCTTCTGCAAGCGTTAAGAAGGTAGCCATTTGAGGCTGCATATCGGTCGGAAATCCAGGGTAAGGCAATGTCTTAACGTTAACCTTACGAATAGGACGAGTTCTGTGAACACGAATAGAATCATCATATTCCGTAACCTTAACACCGGCTTCGATCAGTTTTGCCGAAATCGAATCCATGTGCTTAGGAATAACGTTTTTAACTAATACATCACCGCCCGACATCGCAGCAGCAACCATATAGGTACCCGCTTCAATCTGGTCGGGAATAATAGAATAAAAACCGCCGGCCATCTTACGAACGCCACGTATTTTAATCGTGTCGGTTCCTGCACCTTTAACAACAGCACCCATAGAGTTTAAGAAGTTGGCCAAATCAACAATATGAGGCTCCTTAGCAGCATTTTCAATAATGGTAGTGCCCTCTGCCTTAACAGCAGCAAGCATAATGTTAATCGTAGCACCAACAGAAACTTGGTCAAGATAAATCTCGGTACCGATTAAGTGCTCGGCACGCGCTAAAACGATACCGTTTTCCTCTAATACTTCTGCGCCAAGCGCACGAAAACCCTTAACGTGCAAGTCAATCGGACGAACACCGCCGAAATTGCACCCACCGGGAAGATCGACCTGAGCACTGCGGTATTGCCCCAAAAGCGAACCAAGCAAATAATAGGACGCACGCATTTTTCTTGCTAAATTACTCGGTGTACGAGTAACGGAAATGCCCGTACAGTCAGCCTCAATAGTAGTGTCATCGATAAAATCGATACGTGCACCCATCTTTTTCATAATATCGATAATCAAATACACGTCATTGATTTTCGGAATATTTTCAATTCGGCAAACACCGTCAACAAGAATAGCAGCAGGAATGATTGCTACTGCTGCATTTTTTGCTCCGCTGATGACAACTTCGCCGTTAAGAGCTGTGCCGCCGTTTATAATAAATTTACCCAAAACCGTTTCCTCCGTATGGAATAACGTTTTTATGTAGAAATAACAAATATATTATATCCTATCCATCCGTTTTTTTCAAGCATTTTTAGACAGATAACCTAATAAAAATTATAGCTGATTAGCAAGCTTGTACACACGGTTTTTAGGGAGATCCAATTCCAAAGAAATTTTCTTCACCGCTTCGGATTTACTCACTCCATTTTCTATTTTATCCTGAATTAATTGCAAAATATACTCGTCAGTAATTTCTACCTCTTGGCACCCGACACCTTCAACAACAAGAACAAATTCACCCTTTATTTGAGTGTCAGAAAATAAAGTTTGGGCTTGCGAAAGAGTCGTATACCAAACATTCTCGTGAATCTTGGTAATTTCTTTAACAATGGCAATTCTACGATCGTTCAGAATTTCATACATTGCGCTTAATGTTTGAATCAAGCGATGAGGCGCTTCATAAAAAATCATCGTCCTTGTTTCGTGAATCAAGGATTGTAAAATGCGATTTCTATCTGATGCATGCGAAGGTAAAAATCCCTCAAAAGTAAATGTACTACTCGGCAATCCGGAAAGCGCCAAAGCACAAATAGCCGCACAGGGCCCGGGAATCACCACGGTATCGATCCCATGCTCATGGCAAAGTCGAACAATCTCTTCACCTGGGTCTGAGATAGCGGGCATTCCCGCATCAGTTACGAGAGCACAAGATTCACCTGATAACATACGTTCAACCAAGTATTGCCCTTTCACCGATTTGTTATGCTCATAATAGCTAATCAACTCTTTGTGTATGTCAAGATGCGAGAGAAGCTTACGGGTGTTGCGTGTATCTTCTGCCGCAATAAAGTCAACTGTTTCAAATACCTCACAAACCCTGGATGAAAGATCACCCAAGTTTCCGATCGGTGTTCCTACAACGTATAACTTACCGCTCATGTACTTCTCCTTTATAAATCCTTTTCATCTCTTCACTTTCAACACCGGGTTCACGATAAAGCACCAATGGAGGCATAATCTCCATATCAGGCTTGCCTCCCCGACGAATCTCGATCAATGCCAATGTCGGCGACGCATCAATGTATGGCTGAACAAAACGTATGCGTTTAACCTCACCCTTATTGCTTCTTGATGCACTAATTACGTCAGCAAGACGCGAGGGTCTGATACATAAAAACATACACCCACCAAAACGTAAAAGTGCGAGCCCCGTACAAATAACGTCTTGGAGCGAACACTCGGTTTCTTGTTTTGCTATTACAATTGAGGATTTTTTATTAGCAAATCCCGTTCCATCCTTAGCGTACGGTGGGTTACATATTACAACATCATACTTTCCCTTATTCAAAGAATGATATCGCATATCGCAATTATGTATAAAGAGCGAATCGAGTTGATTGATATGGGCATTTTTCTTTATGTACTCACATAACTCAGGCTGGATTTCAACGGCATCAACCGACGCCACTTGGTATTTCTTGAATAAAAGTATCGATAAAATACCTTGTCCCGAACCCAAGTCAACACATCGATCCCCCCGTTTTGCCTGACAAAAATCACTCAATAATATTGAATCGGTGGTAAAACGAAAATATTCTTTTGATTGCAAAACAGTATAGCCATCACCCAGATCGCACAACTGCTCATGATCTTGGATTATCATAGTTCCCCCATAAAAAGATGAGGGGATCTTCCAAGCGGAAAATCCCCTTATCATCATGTACCAATCTTACTCAGCCTGAGGAGCTCCCACGGGGCAAGTACCGGCGCAAGCACCGCAATCCAAGCAGGTAGCTTCGTCGATAACATACTTGCCGTCGCCTTCGGAAATAGCGTTAACAGGGCAAGCATCTACGCAAGCACCGCAGCTGATGCAATCGTGATTGATTTTATAAGCCATGTTCATTTACCTCCTTTGTTTTTTAATAGTGTAGCATAAAAAACGATAAATTGCAATAGCACAATTTATTTGTTTTCATTCTCTTCACGATTGTTTTGATGCGCAAACCGTGCTCCTGCATTCAAAACCTTTATGCGATCCTTCGGATATGCACGAGCTTGGCTTTCGGGATCATCAGCACGGCGTACTTTGAGTATCCCTCTAAGCAAATTCACCTCAGTAACATACCCCTTATAGTCAGGAGTTTCAACATAAGCACCAACACCGGGCGTCGATTTCAAAAGGTCCTCATAAGCATTTTGCTCATATTTCAAACAGCACATCAATCGACCGCAAGTTCCCGAAATTTTAGCCGGATTCAAGGACAAACCTTGCTCCTTGGCCATTTTAATGGAAACGGGAACAAACTCATCAAGGAACTGAGTACAGCAAAACTCCTTACCGCAGATACCGAGACCACCCTGCATCTTAGCCTCATCACGTACACCGATTTGACGAAGCTCAATACGCGCCTTAAATCGTGAAGCCAAGTCCTTAACCAGCTCACGGAAATCCACACGACCGTCCGCCGTAAAGTAGAAGAGTAATTTGTTGCCATCGAAAGTATATTCAACGTCAACCAATTTCATTTCCAAACCATGTTCTGCAATTGCTTTTTCGCAAATTTCCATGGTTTCTCTTTCTTTAATGCGGTTTTTCTCAGCCGTTTCCACATCTTTTTCGGTTGCCAAACGAAGCACCTTTTTCAAGGGAGCTACCACAGTTGAATCTTCAACCATTTTTCGCTCCATCACAACCTCACCCAACTCAATGCCTCGTGCCGTTTTTACGATAACACTATCGCCCATTTTCAAGTCAAGATTATCGGGTGAAAAATAATAGGTCTTCCCTACCTTTTTGAATTTAATTCCAACAACTTCGGTCAAAAAACCGCCTCCAAACACAAAATAGAAAAATAAGCTCCACTTAGAGAAACGTTCGACGAATTTTCCAATCGATCGAGAACCGTCTGTGTCGCTTTATATAATGCTAATGCAGCCTCAACATTCTCCCCTGCAATCGCCTCTTGATTTAACAGAGAGAGAAAATCACATACAAACGCAATGGCCTTAGCCCGATCACCGCTAAATGCCTTTTGCGTAAGAGATGAGATTTGCAATTCATCTCTTTTTAGACAAGCCATCCATAATTCCTGCACACTCTCACTCGCCTGCTTGTCCCGCTTTTGCTCCCGCAAAACAATTTCAATAACACGCGAATGAATCGTATCAATGATCTCTCTGCGTGAATTAGCCGCCAAAATAAAATATACACCCGTCGGCGGTTGTTCAAGAATTTTCAGAAAGGCATTTTGTGCGGCAACCGTCATAGTCTGTGCCTGATCAATAATATAGACCTTTCGGTCCGAATCATTCGGTAAAACAAGCGCATCCAAACGCATCTCACGAATTTGATCCACCTGAATGGTTGCTTTTCCGGAAATCACTAATACATCAGGATGAATATCTTTTTTAGCTTTACGACAATGATTACAGCCCCCGCAAGAAGGGAAGGTTTGCTCATCACAAACAATGGCAGCGGCAATTTCCTTAGCAGCATCAAGCGCTTGACTCGATATAATCATCATCGCATGCGGTACTTTCCCCATTTCAAACATACGAGATATTCGACGGGAAACCGCTTGATCCACGGTAATAACCGACATGAAATTTCCTCCAAACGCTTATAGTGCAAGGGTTTTACAAACCTATTATAAAGGCAAGCAACGTCTCTTGTCAATACGACATTGAATATTGAGCATAGCCTGAGGTATAGGTAACCGTGCCGTCCTTATCAATCCATACAACCTCTAATCCTTCAAGACTTTCAGCCAAAGACATTCCCTGAGAAGCAGGCAAAATAAACAGTGTCGTAGCCATAAAATCAGCCAACATCGAATCTTTACAGATAACCGTTACGCTGTCAAAATTCATTGAAGGCATTAAGGTAGCAGGATCAATGATATGATGGTACCTCTCACCATCAACCGTAAAATAACGCTGATAGCTGCCTGCTGTTACAACCGATAAATCAGTTACTTCCACCGTATCAATAACCGATTCATCACTGTTGGTGTCGGGGTTTTGTATCCCGATACGCCAGGGTTGAGATTTCGCAATATCCTCTCCCTGTACAACCACGTTGCCTCCGGCATTGATCACAAAATTATCGTATCCTTTGGTGGTTAATTCCTCTTTTATTAGTTGACAGGCATACCCCTTTGCGACCGCCCCTACATTCAAAGACATTGAAGCATCAGCCAGATAGACCGTCAATTCATCCCTCTCCAACACGACATCATTGATATCCATATACTGTGCCGCCGCTGAGAGTTCATCGCTTTGAGGAAGAACGGCAAAATTCGGATTTTGTGTAGCAAGCTCACGATACTCTGACCACACATTCAATACCGAACCCATCGCAATATTAACCTTGCCGCCGGTTTGCCGGTAAAATTCAATGCTTTTCTCTATTAAATCAAACAGTTCGGACGATACCGCAACCGGCTCATTGCCCGCATTTTTGTTTATCGTATATAAATTTTGTACCCCTTCATACTCATGAAAAGCATCAAATTGCTGATGCAGGGATATGAATCGGTCATGTATCAACGCAGAAAAAGCATCAAACTCTGTCTGACTTTCCGCATATCCGTAAACGGTAATAACGGTATCAAAGCAATCAAAAAAGGAGTTGGAATATTTCTGTACTGGTAATTGATTGCATCCGCCCATAAGTAATAACAGCAACACAACCATAGCGCATGATACTATTTTCAAACAATATTTTTTCATATCCAATCCTTCTTAAACAATATAAAAAAATAATAACACATTTCAGTAATTCAGTTCAATATTATTTTGTTAATTCGACATTATTTTCAGATAACTACCGCTATAATCGAAAT
>JAZOCX010000093.1:0-4481 GCA_045596725.1 Eubacteriales bacterium | reverse complement strand
ATTAACCTGTGGGTTAATAGCGGATGCTTGTTCTCTCTTATTTTCCGTCTTGACAGTCCGTATTTTCTTCGGGTAACGCAAACCAGAAGGTGCTCCCCAAACCAACCTTGCTTTGTACACCGTATTTCAGTTTGTGAAGCTCAAAAATGTTCTTCACGATCGACAGTCCTAAGCCCGAGCCGTGAAGGAAACGCTGATGCTCTTTATCGCTCTTGTAATATCGATTCCAAATATGCGGAATCTGCTTTTCATCGATGCCATCACCGGTATCCCGAATGGCAACATAGACAAGGTCTTCATATTTTTTAAGTGTAATGTAAATATGCTTGTCAGTTCCGGTGTAGTTGATGGCGTTATTTAAGAGGTTGTAGATGGCTTGGGTAATTTTGATTTGGTCGGCATATACCATCATATTTTCTTCAATATCGGTAAATATATGGTATCCCTCCTGCTTGGTAAAGGCTCGGTAGCGCTTAGCGATGTTATTAAGGCAACTTGACAAATTAAAATGGCTAAGCTCTAAGCGCATGGCGCCGTCCTCGTATTTGGTTTGGTCTACCATATCGTTAACCAAATCAGTAAGCCGTTTTGCTTCCGATATAATAATGGTTAGATTTTCAGGGTTGTTCTCGCCGGGGATATCACGCATCACCTCGCCATATCCCGTGATAAGGGTAAGGGGAGTGCGTAGATCATGGGTTACGTTGGCGAGCAATTCACGACGGTATTCATCTGTTTTTCTCAACTCTTTTGAGGCATAATCAAGAGAATGGGAAAGTTCTTCAATTTCTCGATATCCGTTGGCGTGAAAAGAGGTTTCGTAGTGGCCCGTTGCTAAGGCTTTGGCGCTGTCATTTAGTTTGGCAATCGGCTTAGCAATAAGCTTAGATAACAGTATCGCAAAGCCTGCGGCGATAAGCAGCAGGATTCCGGTTATTAGTATCATTTGTTGCTTTAAGGTTTGAACGGTGGAGGTAACCGGAACAATGGTGCCGTTTATCATAATGGCTATGTTGTGGCCGTTTTGTGTTTGTATAACGCGGATGTACAATAGGCTATTAGATGAGTCGGGATCATTTTTTCGAAAATTATTGCCGTTAAAGGGATTGCTGTCAATCAGTTCAAGGGTCTCTCCGCCGTTAAGAAGAGCTTCCTGGCACATACGATAGCGGTCGAAAGACATCATCTTGTGTATAAAACAACCAACCAAGACATCTGAATCGGCCAAATACGTACCGTTATTGCTCATATCGTATACGCTGATACAAACCTCAAAATTTTGAGACATTTGTGTTACTAAGGATGGCAGATCGTCTTCCTTTTCGATATTGGCTGCAATGGTATCTGCTGTTCGTTTTACAAGATTGGTTTTGATGGCCTTATAAAAATCGTCTAAGAAGACGACTTGTAGCGTCCATAATAAAATTAAGGTTAAACCGACAAATATGGCGAAAAAGGCAAAGAGTTTTCCTCGAATGCCGATACGCTTGTCCTTACGTTTCAAAACGATAACCCACCCCTCGGAGTGTAATAATAAATTTACTGTATGCACCTAAACTTTTTCGTAATAGTTTAATGTGGGTATCCAGTGTGCGGTCATCACCGAAAAAGTCATAGCCCCATACTTCACTAAGAAGCTTTTCTCGGTATAGAGCAATGTTTCGATTTCTAACCATATAAAAAAGAAGCTCGTATTCTTTGGGGGATAAATCAACACGCTTTCCATCAACGGTAACAATGCGTCCGGTAAAGTCAATGGACAGCCCTTCTGCCTCAAAAATATCGGCATGTCCGCTCTGTCGCATACGTCTCGATAAAATGGCGTTGATACGAAGCATGAGTTCTTTGGGGGAAAAGGGCTTAACAACATAGTCGTCAACCCCTGCCATAAAACCGTGTATACGGTCGTACTCTTCGCCTCGTGCAGATAACATAATGATGGGGGTATCGGTATGTTTGCGTAATTCTGCTGTGGCTGAAAAACCGTCAAGTTCAGGCATCATAACGTCCATAATAATTAAATCAAAGGTATGTTGCTTTGTCTGCTCAACGGCACGAATACCGTTCTCTGCTTCGGTAACGGTATAGCCTTCATATTCGGCGTATTTGCGTATCAGTTTGCGAATATTCTCTTCGTCATCGGCAATCAAAATTTTATACATATTAACTACCTCCATATCAAAGTATATATCATATCGCCATATTTCGCAATATAAAACAAGCCCTTGTAATGGCTACAAAGGCTTGTTTTGCATTAGTTAACGGATGCGGCAACCATTACCTGGACGGTAAGTGGAGTGTTGTTTCTCTCTACCGTGATGGACAAGGTGTCGCCGGGGGAGAGACTGTCGAGAACGTCTTCTATATCTTCTTCATCAACAATGTCAACACCGTTCATGCTCACAATATAGTCGCCCGAGCGCAAACCGGCATTGTCGGCGTTGGAGCCTTCTACTACTTGAAGAATATAGATGCCCGTTTTGGGTACACGGTACATCATAGCCGTGCGTTCGTCGGCGATGTTGATTAAGGTAACGCCAAGTTCTACTCTTCCGCTGACATAGCCGTGATCCATCAGCTCACCCGTTACCTCGCGAACGATATTAGAGGGAATGGCAAAGCCAAGACCTTCAATGGCATCACCGCTGGAACTTGATAGGATTTTAGCGTTAACAATACCGATCAGATTGCCTTTTTCATCAAAGAGCCCTCCGCCCGAGTTGCCGGGGTTAACGGCGGCACTGGTTTGGAGAAGAGTCATTTTCTCGTCTTCAATTTTAATTTTGCGGTCAAGAGCGCTGATAATGCCTTCGGTAACGGTACCGCCTAACGAGCCGAGAGGGTTGCCGATAGCCAAAACGGTTTGGCCTACAACAAGCTGTGAAGAATCGCCAAAGGTAGCGGCGGTAAGGCCGGTTGCATCAATTTTAATAACGGCAAGATCGGTTTCTTTATCCGATGCAATTAAGGTTGCATCGTAGTTTGTGCCGTTTGAGAGGGTTACCATGATTTTTGTGGTGTCCGAAATTACGTGGTGGTTGGTAACGATGTAACCGTCGGTAGTAATAATAACGCCGCTTCCGGCACCGCTGATGACCTGTTGGGGCATAAACATCGAGGTGCTAACCGAAGAGGTAGTGATCTCTACCACGGTTGAATATACCTGTTGCACTACTTGTGCACGGTCATAGGAATCTTCCGATAACTCAATGGGGGTAGAGTTAACGTTTACCTTATTATCCGAAGAATCATTGGATTGAGACGGCAATGCGGAAGGGGATAGCTTCATTAAATAATAGGCGCCTACACCACCGGCAAGCCCTAAGAGTAAAGAAAAGATCAGACAACAGGCTACAACGGCAGTCAGCGTCTTTTTCGTAATGGGCTTCTTTTCTTCTTTTGGCTCGCAAGCTTCCACAAAATCATTTGACTCAATATACGACTCGGTGTCGATTATCTCCGGTTCATTATCAAAAGGGGCATAATTGAAATTATTGTCATCCATAAAAGTTCACTCCTTTTTGTCTATACCTCTATTATGAACGAAGTTTGTGAAATCGCAATAGTTTATATGTGAAAAATAGGTGAAAAAGTTTTTTTCATAAAATAATTTGCAATTTTTCTTGTTGAGTATATAATAAGGGCAAAGGGGAATTGACTATGACATACATATCCAGTCCGATAAATCCTACAATTAAATATTATAATTCATTAGAGCGAGCCAAGGTTCGCGCCCGAGATAACGTCTTTTTAATTGAGGGTGATGTATTGGTTCGGGAATCGCTCTATGCAGGTGTTCAATTTGTTTCGGCGATTGTTGACCGCTCACGCAAGGAAAGCGTACAAGACCTTGTTGAGTGCCTTGAACAGATGGGTGTGCCGATTTATTGTACCGATGATAAGATTATGGCAAAGGCGAGTACAATGACAACTCCGCAGGCAATACTTGCTGTTGGGCGTACGCCAAAACAGGCGATAGATATTGAGCCTAATGGTCGTTATTTGGTTTGTGAAAACCTTCAAAACCCCGGTAATGCCGGAGCCATTTTGCGCTCTGCGGCTGCCTTTGGTGTAGACGGTGTTATTTTTATCGGCAGTTGCGATCTGTATTCCAGTAAGGTGCTGCGTGGAAGTATGGGTGCGGTATACCGTGTTCCCGTGTTTGTTGCGCAAAGTGTTGATGAAGCATACCGTCTTTTATCAGAGCGTAATATAACTTCGTATGCGGCCGTTGTTGGCGAACAAGCCATACCTATTCGGTCGGTTGATTTATCATCTTCTTGCGCCGTGTGGATCGGCAATGAAGGGAACGGTTTGACAAACTATGCCATTGACATTTGCAAAAATAAGGTATATATTCCAATGAGACAGGATACCGAATCCTTAAATGCATCTGTTGCTGCTTCGATCATCATGTGGGAGATGTTAAAATAATGGACGAGAGTTTATTGCCCTATATCGTATTATTGGTTCATAATATG
>JAZOCX010000092.1:0-5427 GCA_045596725.1 Eubacteriales bacterium | reverse complement strand
GAAACCGGCAGACTTACGCCTGCTCGTAAACGCTGACTCTCTTGCGGTCCTTGCCGACGCGCTCGTATCTTACGACACCGTCTTTCAGGGCGAACAGGGAGTCATTCGATCCTCTGCCGACATTGATGCCGGGATGGATCTTCGTGCCGCGCTGGGTGAAAAGGATATTGCCGGCCAACACGAACTGACCGTCGGCACGCTTGGCGCCGAGACGTTTGCTTTCGCTGTCACGTCCGTTCTTGGTCGAGCCCATTCCCTTTTTATGAGCAAAATACTGTAAACCAAGTCTAAGCATTGTTACACCTCCGTATACTCGATGTTAATACATGTGGGCTGCTGTTGTTGCACGGCTTTTAGATAATCATCAAAACCACGCAATAATTTATCTGCCACATCAAGCTGTGCCGTTGCTCTAAACAACACACGCCCTTTGCATTCAATGACAGGAGAAACCTCAAAGTACTCCTCGGCAAGATGCATCGTTACATCACAAGCGGCTGAAACCGCTGCACATACGATATCCTTACCACACTGAGCAAAACCGGCATGTCCCGATAAAGCCATGGCAACAAATTTTCCGTTTTTACGTTCAAAACGGCATTCAATCATAATGATTAGGCGTTGATAGCGCCGATTTCAACCTTGGTATAAGGCTGACGATGACCGGTCTTACGTCTGTAATTCTTCTTTGCCTTAAACTTAAAGACGTAGATCTTAGCATTCTTGCCGTTCTTTACGACTTTTGCTTCAACAGTAGCACCCTTAACATAAGGAGCACCGGCCGTAATGCCTTTTTCCTTGCCGATGGCAAGAACCTTATCAAAGGTAACAGCATCTCCCTCAGCGGCGTCGAGCTTCTCCACAAAGATAACGTCGCCTTCCTGTACTTTGTACTGTTTTCCGCCTGTTTCAATAACTGCGTACAATCCAAAGCACCTCTCTTTCATATAAGACTCGCTACGGTGGGCGGCATAGCCTTTAAAAGCCCACACACATGCGGCACGATACATTATAACATAAAGTCCTACGCACGTCAACAACTTTTTCATGCGTAGGACTTAATTTTTTTATTGTGTTATTTATGCAAAGTATTTCTTCAAACCATCCGAAACGTTGGTTGCATCGCCCGAGATGGTAAGAGTGATATTTACATTGTAATCCTTGGAAAGCTTATTGACCTTATCAAGGAAATTCTCGATCGCTTCCAGATCGGGAGCGCAGATCTTAGTGATGGAATCAATAAAGATTTCGGTAATATCATGGTTACCGGCAATCAGACCGGCAACAAAGCCATAGAAAGAATCAAAATCTTTAATCGCATAATCCTCAACGTTAACCAAACGAGCTCTGGAACTGATGGTGAACATCAAGGTGTTACCCTTTTCAATATAAACGACATCACCGTGTTCAGCAGCAACGGCCTGATTTGCTAAATCAGCCAATGCCTTTGTTTTACCGGTGCCTTTAAGACCCATAATTGCTTTAATCATATGTATACGCCTCCTCAGAAATATATGTTACCTTCATTATACAGGAAATTATCCCACAATTCAATAGGGATACGAATATTTTACCGAAAAATCATTTCTTGGGCTTACCCAAAAGCTCAAACATATTGCTCTTATACGCCTCAACACCCGGCTGATCAAAAGGATTGACCTTCAAAAGATAGCCACCGATGGCGCAACCCACCTCAAAGAAAGTAAAGAGTTCACCAAGAGTATAGGCACTGCGATCAGGAATGGTAATCAGCAAATTCGGCACGCCTCCGTCAAGATGCGCCTTCATAACGCCTTCATAAGCCTTACTATTGATGTACTGCAAACTCTTCCCTTCCAAATAGGCAAGACCGTCTGCTTCATCACCCTCACAAAGGAGCAAATCCCTCTCGGGCTTCTCAATCCAAATAACCGTTTCAAAATTATTACGGGGGCCTTCTTGCAGATACTGACCCATGGAATGGAGATCCTGCGTATAGGTAAGGGCTACGGGGAAGATTCCCTTGCGCTCCTTGCCTTGGCTTTCTCCGTACAGCTGTTGCCACCAAAGCGATAAGCTAAACAGTTCGGGAGCGTATCCCGACAACACTTCAATATCGAGATTTTTCTCGGTATAAAGCGCATGGCGACAGGCTGCGTACATAGCCGCTTCATTCTGCGCCATATCATCCGAAAGATAACGAGTCATTGCCGATTTAGCACCATCTAGCAGGGCATCAATATCCCCGCCGGCAACAGCGATCGGCAACAGACCGACGTCAGTCAAAACCGAATAACGCCCGCCCACGTCATCGGGCACAATAAAGGTTTCGTATCCTTCTTTTTCTGCCATCGGACGCAGTGCACCGCGACGAGCATCGGTCGTAACAAAAATACGCTCGGCCGCCTTATCGCCGTATTTGCGCTCCATTAAGTTGCGGAACATACGGAAGGCAATGGCGGGCTCGGTCGTTGTTCCCGATTTGGAAACAACGTTCACGCATACGCTTTTATTTTCACAAATATCAAGCAAACGAGCCAATGCGTCAGAACTGATATTATTGCCCGCAAAATAGATCTTGGGGGACTCTACCTCTTCACGGAAAGGGCCACCGAGGAAATCAATAGCACACTTAGCACCCATATAAGAGCCGCCGATGCCAATGACAACAAAAACATCGGCCATCTCACGAATACGTGCGGCAGCCGCCTTGATCTTATCGGTATCAATATCCCGACCGGGCGTAAGCCAGCCCAGAAAATCGTTTCCCACACCCGTTTTATCACGCAATGCAGAAATAGCTTCTCGGATTTTATTTGTATAACAACTAAGTTGATTATAGGTATTGGGGTACTTTGCGTTAAAAGCGATCATTTCACACACTCCCTTTCTTTTATTGTAGCCCACCGAAGCATTTCTGTCAATGGCGATAAAAAACAAGCCCCGTCGAAACCGACGAGGCTTAGTCTTATTGAGGGAGATATTTCATCGGGTTAACCATAACACCGTCCACCTTCAAGGTGAAGTGTACGTGCGGCCCCGTGGAGTTACCGGTCGAGCCGATACCAGCCACACGCTGTCCCTGATAGACGAGCTGACCAACCTTAACGTCAACGCCGTTACAATGCGAATATCGAGAAACAACGCCGTTGCCGTGATCGATTTCAACATTGTAGCCGTAGCCACCGCTCGTCCAACCCGCAACCGTTACAACGCCGGCATCAATAGCCACCAGCGGGGTATTATACGCACCCGCAAGGTCAACACCTTCGTGATAGTGGTCGCCACGCCAATCGCCAAAGGGACTGGTTAACACATAGCGCCCTGCCACAGGGAAAATGAATTTGCCGGTAGGCGCAATCGGTTTCGTACCCAACAACTCATACTGGGTTACCGGCTCACTCTTAACGGTCTTATTCAATACCGTGCGGCTAACTTCCACACCGTCTACGATAATGACCTCTGCACTGTATTGGGTAATACCCACCTTACCGGCAGAAATAATCTGACGGGATCCGGCCCAGAGCGAAGAGGACGTGGTTACCTTCGTATCAAAAGGAATCTCCTCTTGATAGGTGATAATGCGAGAAACCTGAACCGACAAAATCGGATTCGGACCGCCGACCAAAATAATCGTTCCCGCCTCGGCTTCCGAAAGATTGATGCCGGGATTGAGCAAATACAAGGTTCTCTCACCCAAACCGAATTCGGCACAAATACTTTCAACGGTATCGCCTTTTTGGATGACGTATTCGTGCGTCGTATCTCCGCACAAAAGCTTAGCTCGAAGCTGCGCAATCGTCATATCAAACTGATCGGCATACATATCACGAACGATCTTAACGTCATTCATAAAGACAACCGTCTCGCTATTCTCTCCGGTCTGATAAGGCAACTTGATAGCATCTAACATTTCATAAATGGCCTGCTCATTATCATAGGCGCCGATAAGGGTACCGTCTACAAACACGCCGTACGACTTACCCGCCGAATCCTCACAAACCGCCGCAATATTCTCTTCCAACTGCTGAGTAGAGGCTAATTGACTGCGCGAAACCAGACTGACCGAGTAAACGGGAGTCTGCTCCATCTGGAAGGACTCGCCCAACTGTTGCGAGTAACGCTCCTCAACGGCAATACGTGCCGTATCAAAAGCAGAAGCATCGGTTACATAGCCGATCACTTCGCCGTCAAGTCGCACTTCAAGCCCTACCGCATAGGCACTCATCGTAATGACGGAGCCAATTGCGATAATAATACTAAGCGGCAAAAGCAGATACCGCGAAAAAGAGGCAAACCCCTTAAAAAAGGCTATCAACCCATAGCCGATGCTGTGTCCGACACGAGTAATATATCCTTCGGGGTCATCCAATAATTCACGCCGCATAAAGCGCAAAGATTTCTTCAATTGTGTCATCGCTTTGCGACAGCTGAGCTTAACTGTTTGCCACAAGCTTAAAGAAGACACTTGTTTTACTGCCCTCTCTCCCGACTGCTCGTTGCCCGCTGTCTGCTTAGCCGCATACTCGGACGAAACCGCCAAAAAGTCAACCGTTTTGCTGACTCGACGACGGGAGCGCGATTGCGTCACCGCACGCCGTCCGACATAACTGCTTTTGCTTTTTGATCTCGGCATACTTACCCCTTCTGACTTGCACTAAAAGGTTACAAATCGGTTACAAGTAATTTCATTTTAATATAATCTTGCGCCAAATGCAAGGGTTTTATGCAGAAATTCAAAAAACTGACACAAAATACGGACTTTCCCATCACGAGAAAGTCCGTATTTTCAGAAGGTTATTTTAACTAAATTGATTTTAATTCCCATGTCGCTCCAACGCTTCTCATACTCGGTTACGACGTTATCCGAGCGATTTTCCGCAGTAAGATCACGGCTGATATCAAGAATCTTAGCCCCCACCTGCTCCATACTCTCCAAGCCGAATTCAAAGAAGCCCACGATATCGATCTTCATCTCTAAAACGGCATTTTCACGAAGGAGCTATTTATAAATATTGAGGAAGGCCGGACCGTCCAATCGACGGGACGCATGACGAGCCTTCGGCCAAGGATCGGAAAAATTCAAATAAATTCCGCTGGCACAGTTCTCACTGAATATCTCAGCCAAATTAGCTGCGTCTGCCGATAAAAAGCGGATATTTTTCAGTCCGTACTCCTGCGCCTTCTCCATAGCCAGTACCAGCACGTCGGGCACGCGCTCTATTCCTACATAAAGACGGTCGGGGTGAGCCAAGGCGTGTTCACATAAAAAGCGACCTTTACCGCATCCTATTTCCAAATACAGATCACCTTCGCGACCGAAAATATCTTTTGCGGTCAGCCCTTTGCGATCCTCGATCGAAAACAAATACTCCGCCGCTTTTTCCATGCGGGGGCCTAAATTTTTCTTTTTTCTCATTCGCATAGCAAAACCTCTCGAATCTTCTT
>JAZOCX010000091.1:0-13194 GCA_045596725.1 Eubacteriales bacterium | reverse complement strand
GGATAATACCAGCGGTAAGATGGACGCGGCCAAGAAGTATCGCGGTTCCTTCTCCAAGGCGCTGGCAGAGTACGTGGCGGACGAACTGAAAGACCGCACCGACGTTGAGACCGACCGCATCTTCATCACCCATTCGGGTATGACCGATCCGATCATTCTCGAACAGGCGGTGGCGCGGGTCAAGCAGTACCAGAATCCGGATGAGATCTGCGTTACCCGTGCTTCCTGCACCATCTCTTGCCATTGCGGTCCGAACACCCTTGGCATCCTGTTTTTAACAAAATAAGTTTACGGGGCGGATATTCCGCCCCGTTTTATACGGAGTGTAAATCGTGAAACGATGGTTTGGTGTGTGTGCGATCCTGATTGCCACCGTGATTTGGGGGTCGGCATTCGTCGCACAGTACATAGGCAGTGAGAGTCTGCCACCGCTTGCCTTTACGTCTGCCCGTTCCTTTATCGGGGCGTTGGCGGTGTTGCCGTTGGCCTTGTTCTCGGTAGGTAAAGAGAAAAGGGTGGGGGCAGTACGCAACAAAATACAATTATGGATAGGCGGTATCGTCTGTGGTGGGGCGTTGTGCGCAGCGAGTGCTTTGCAACAGGCGGGCATTGCGCAGGCGGGAGCGTCGAAGGCGGGATTTATCACGGTACTGTACGTGGTGCTGGTTCCCCTCATCGGCATTTTCGTTGGGCGCAAGGCATCGCTTCCGCTGTGGCTGTGTGCGGTCGGTGCGCTTTTCGGCAGCTATTTGTTATCGATTACTGAGGGCTTTGTGTTGCAAACGGGCGATTTGCTTTTGCTGGGGTGTGCGCTGATGTATGCCGTGCAGATTCTCTTGGTTGATCGTTTTGTAGCAAGAGCAAACGCACTGATGCTCTCATGCCTACAACTGTTCTTTGCGGGGGTGTTTTCGCTGATCGCATCCCTCGTTGTTGAGCGGGCGACCTTTGCCATGCTCCTTGACGGACTGTTGCCTCTATTATACGTGGGTGTGCTCTCGTCGGGCATTGCCTATACCCTGCAAATGGTCGGACAAAAATTTCTCCCCCCTGCACTGGCTACTCTTTTGATGAGTTTGGAATCGGTGTTTGCTTTGTTGTCGGGGTGGCTGATACTCGATGAGCGATTAAGCCTTCGACAACTGATCGGATGCGGGATCGTTTTACTGTCGGTTATTACGGCGCAATTAACCGAAAAAAAGAGAGCCTAACGGCTCTCTTTTATTTTTTAGATTTTGCCTTGGGAAAGGGCGGTTAAATAGGCGTTGATAAAACCGTCGAGATCGCCGTCCATCACGGCGCTGATGTTGCCCATTTCAAAGCCGGTGCGATGGTCCTTGACAAGCGTGTAGGGCATAAAGACGTAGGAGCGGATCTGACTGCCCCAGCCGATCTGTTTTTGTTCGCCCTTGATATCGTCGATCTTATCAAGGTGCTCACGCTCTTTAATTTCCATCAGCTTACTCATCAGCATCTTCATTGCCATATCCTTGTTCTGATGCTGACTGCGCTCGTTCTGACAACAAACAACGATGCCGGTGGGCAGGTGGGTAATACGGATCGCCGACGAGGTTTTGTTAACCTTCTGTCCGCCTGCACCCGAAGAACGGTAGGTGTCCACACGAATGTCCTCGGGGTTGATGTCAACTTTTATGGTATCATCAATCTCAGGCACAATTTCGAGAGAGGCAAAGGATGTCTGGCGTCTGCCCGAAGCATCAAAGGGGGATACGCGCACCAAACGGTGAACGCCCGCCTCGCTCTTTAAGTAGCCGTAAGCGTTTTCGCCCGCCACTTCAAAGGATACGGTTTTAATACCCGCTTCGTCGCCTTCCAACATATCGAGCAAATTGAATTTGTAATTATGCTGCTCTGCCCAGTTCATATACATACGGTAGAGCATCTCCACCCAGTCCTGCACCTCAATGCCGCCGGCGCCGGCATGCAGGGTTACGATGGCAGTTCTGCCGTCGTACTCTCCCGAAAGCAGGGTCTGCATCAAGGCGGCGGTGAGATCGGTCTCAAAAGCGTTGATGTTATCGGTGGTTTCTTCTACAAAGGAAGCGTCCTCCATCTCCTCTGCCATTTCAATCAGCGTTTTGGCATCGTCAAAACGGGTGATAAGAGAGGTGAGGGTGGCTTTTTTATTTTTCAGACTGCTCAGCTTTTGTAATACCTTCGATGAATTGGCGGTATCGTTCCAAAAGCCGTCGGCCGCACTCTGCTCTTCCAGAGAAGCGATCTCGTTATCCAGCGCCTCAACATCAAGGGCACGGGTTAACTCTTCAAGCTTGGGAGCAAGCGCCGTCAGCCTCATTTTCAGATCATCATATTCTACCATTATTTCACACCTTTTTATGTAATCAATTCATTATAACGGAAAAGCACCCGTTTGTAAAGATGCTTTTCCGCATAAGGCTTATACGTCCATAATCACCGGCAAAATCATCGGATTGCGCTTGGTGGTTTCAAAAATATACTTGCCCACAGCGTCTTTAATGTTCGATTTAATGAGCGACCAATCCTTAATACGGCGGGATTCGCAACGCTCCAATTCCTTTAAGGCAACCGCCTTGGCTTGATCCATTAAATCGCCCGCTTCACGCACGTAGACAAAGCCACGGGAAATAATATCGGGACCCGATACCAGCATACCCGAAACGCTGTCAAAGATCATTACAATCGTGATAATGCCTTCCTGCGCCAAATGACGGCGATCACGCAAGACGATATTGCCCACGTCGCCCACGCCAAGCCCGTCAACCAGTACACGGCCTGCCTGCACGTGGTCGACTACGCCTGCCTTATCCTTACTGCACTCGAAGACCGAGCCGTTTTCCAAAATATGAATATGATTCGGGGCAACACCCACAAATTCCGCCAAATCAGCGTGGCGTTTTTGCTGACGGTATTCGCCGTGGAAGGGCAAAAAGTATTTGGGACGGAGCAGAGAAAGGATCATCGCCAACTCCTCACGGCAGGCGTGCCCTGAGACGTGGACGTGTTCGTCGTGTCCGTAGACGACCTCGGCACCCGATTTCAGCAATTCATTGATAACTCTCGATACGAATTTCTCGTTACCGGGGATAGCCGAGCTGGATAGGATAACGGTGTCCTTCGGTCCGATCTCTACCCGTTTATGGTCGGAATAGGCCATACGGTACAGCGCACTCATCGGCTCGCCCTGACTGCCTGTGGTAATCAGGCACATCTGCTCGGGCGGGTATTGATTGATACGGTCAAGATCCACCAGCGTACCTTCGGGAATGGTCATATACCCAAGTTCCTGCGCAACCGATAATACGTTGAGCATACTGCGTCCCGACACGGCGACCTTACGCCCTGCGTGTACGGCGGCGTTGATAACCTGCTGAACACGGGATACGTTCGAGGCAAAGGTGGCGACGATAATTCTTCGGTCACGGTTGGATTTGTGGGAGAATAACTGTTCAAAGGTTTCGCCCACCCGACGCTCGGACGAGGAGAAGCCTTCACGCTCGGCGTTGGTGGAATCGCTGAGCAGACACAGCACGCCTTTGCGACCCAACTCGCCAAATCGAGTGAAATCGATGGGTTTGCCCATAATGGGCGTGGTGTCGATCTTAAAGTCGCCGGTGTGTACAATGACGCCGGCGGGGGTGTGTATGGCGTAGGCTACGGCGTCGGCAATCGAGTGATTGACCCCAATCGCTTCTACCGAGAAGGGGGCGCATTTCACCGTATCACCTGCCGCAATTTCCATTAAGATAGCGGTTTTGTCCAGTTTATGTTCACGAAGCTTGCCACGGACGATACCCAGGGTCATCTTCGTGCCGTAGACGGGCAGGTTCAGATCACGCAAAACGTAGGGCAGAGCACCGATATGGTCCTCATGGCCGTGGGTTAAGAAGATGCCTAAGATCTTCTTATTGCAGGTTTTGAGATAGGTAATGTCGGGAATGACGTAGTCGATCCCGTACATGTCCTCGTCGGGAAAGGTCATACCGCTGTCGATGATAATCAGACTGTCCTCAAATTCAATGGCGGTCATATTCTTGCCGACCTCGCCCAAGCCACCCAGCGGTACGATGCGTACCTTCGGACGGGGTTTCTTTGTCGCTGACGGACGGCGGGGTTTGTAATAGCGTTTTTTGGTTTCGGGCATAGTTCCTCCTAAAAAAATACAAGCAAACAAGCCTGGTTGCCTTCAACCAGACGTTGTTAGTGGTTATAAGTCACGAACAAATACAGTATTTTCATTATACACGAATCTCACGCTCTTGTCAATCAAGCCGCAGAGTCTGCTCTGCGGCTTGAAAGTTGGTTAGTCAACGACAGTTTCTCTTTGTCTAAATAGCAGGGAAATGCTCCACACCGCCGCAAGACCGACCAATGTGAACACGATGCGGGACAGCATCGAGTTCTGTCCTAAAAGCGCCTGCACAAAGTCGAAATTGAAGATGCCGACGCTGCCCCAGTTGAGCCCGCCGACAATGGCGAGGATCAGGGCAATTCGATCAAGTATCATAAAAAATACCTCCCACCGATAGTATGGAAGGTATTTTTTGCTTTTATTCAGCGTTTTATCAAATTTTCGGCGTTTTTAATTAAATTGAGCAGCCCGCCCGCACGCTTCGGATACTCTTCTTCGATGCGGGTCTGACCCATCGGCGGGGCGTCGGTAAGGGCTAAGAGCAGATGCGCCGTTTGCTCATCGAGCGCCGACTGCGAAAGATAGGGCGCCGTGTTCCGATCGATCATAAACAAATTATTATCGTTATGCGGATTGGCCCCGTACAGTAAGCGGAAGAGTTTGTAAACCGTTAAATACAGTACGTTATTAAGATTATGTACGGCGTTGCGGTTGGTCTTGCCGGTGGCGGTATACAGCAGATCCAGCCCGTTAAAGACGATGCGGCGGCCGAGCAACAGGGCAAGGTCGCCGGTGTTTGCCGTTTGCTCGTCGGTGGGGTCGGGCAGATCCTGCGAGAGTTTTTCGCCGTTCTTCATCGGAGAAAGCCCCAACAGATAATCGGCCGACACCTCGTAAAAGGTGCAGGCACGTGCCACGAAATCAAGCCCACATTCACGAATGCCCTTCTCATAATGGCTGAGCAGTGCCTGCGACAGACCTAACTGCGCCGCCGCTTCCTTTTGTGAAATACCCTTTTCTTTGCGAAGCAGGGTTAAACGCTTTGCTAATTCTTCCTTCATTTTTCGTTCCTCCGACAAAAGACCACGCGGTCGTTATGGGAATAGTCTTGCAAAATTTCGATATCGGTATACCCCGCCTCTCGGCAAAGGCCGGCCACCGCTTGGCCTTGTTGGTAGCCGATCTCTAAGAGCAGGGCGCCGCCCGACTTAATCTTCTTATAATATAAGGGAATAATCGCACGGTAAAAATCCAGCCCGTCCTCTCCCCCGAAAAGTGCCTCGGTTGGCTCTTTCTTTACCTGAGGGGAAAGTTCACTCATTTCCTGTGCCGTTAAATAGGGGGGGTTGGAAATGACGGCGTCAAATTCCCCGTTAGGCGGACAGAGCATATCCCTCTCCACAATGAGGGGTGTTACCCCGTTTTTCTCGGCGTTCTCTTTCGTTAAGGCAAGGGCAAGCGGGTTTTGATCCAGCGCCACGCCCTGCGCCCCCGTGTGTTTCATCACCGCCACCGTAATGGCACCCGAGCCGCACCCTAAATCAATAAAAGTAGGATTTGTTCTCGTTTTTAGAAATTCGATGGCTTTTTCCACCAAAATCTCGGTATCGGGGCGGGCGATGAGGACGCCCCGTTTCATACGCATCGGCAAGCCGTAAAACTCCCAATTTTCCACCAGATATTGGATGGGTTCGCCGTCAATGAGCGCCGTTACGCTTGCTTCACAAGCGAGGTTTTCCTCTCTCAGGATCTTGGCGCATAGGCGAGGGTCTTCCACGCCGGCTTGTTTGAGCCTTTCTTCTATGCTTACCATTTATCCTCTTCCTTATTCTCGGGGATAACGGCGGTAAGGGAAGTAATCGCCACCTCTAACATACCGTCGTCGGGCTCGGCGGTGGTGAGTTTTTGGAGCATCAGACCGGGATAGGAGATGAGGGTGGTAAACCAGTTGTCAAACCGCCCCGCAAACTTAATCACTTCATAGGAAAGCCCCGCCACAACGGGCAGGAGTGCCAAACGAAGCACCAGACGCAATATCCCGTTATCGACGTTGATAAAGGAGAAGATAAGAATGGCAATGAGCATGACGATAAAGAGGAAGTTGGTGCCGCAACGCTTATGCAGAGTGGTATAACGGCGGACGTTTTCCACCGTCAGCTCTTCGCCGTGCTCGTAGCAATGAATGGTTTTATGCTCGGCTCCGTGGTAGGCGAACAGACGTTTGATCTCTTTCATATTCCGCACCGCTGCCAAATAGGCGAGGAAGATCAAAATACGTGCCACGCCCTCAATGAGGCTCAGCCAGCGCCCGCTGTCCCACGAAAAGGCGATTTCGATACCTCGTCCGATGAGATAGGGCAGGAAGATGAAAAGGCCGAGAGCGAGGGCGACGCCTAACACCAGCGTTACGCCCAGCACGACCTTCGTGCCCTTTTCGCCGAAGTGGTCGAGTAGCCATTGGTCGAACTTGTCGGGTTGTTGCTCTTCTTCGGTTAGGGCGATTTCAGTCGAGCGGTTGATCGCCTTAAAGCCGGTGGTGAGAGAAGAGATAAAATTGAAAACACCACGCACAACGGGGATTTTCTTGATTTTCTTAAAGCGGGCATCGTCGGCAATCGGTTCTACCACGATTTCACCCTGAGGATTGCGCACGGCAAGTACCGTTTTCTCGGGGCCGCGCATCATGACCCCTTCCATAATGGCCTGTCCGCCGATGCTGGTGCGGTGTAGGCAGGATTTTTCCTTCATTCTGTGTCCTTTCTGATGGGCAAAACGACGGTTACCTTCGTACCCTCGCCGACTGCCGAATCGATAAAGAGTTCTCCGTTATGTAAAGCAATAATTTCATCCGCCACCGCCAGCCCCAAGCCCGTGCCACGCTTGGAGGATACGCCTTTATAAAAGCGGTCCTTGATATAGGGCAGGTCGCTCTCGGCAATGCCTTCGCCCTCGTCTTCAATGAAGATGCGGGCATAGGTTTCGTCCTCGGTGAGATAGATACGAATATTCGAATGGGGCGGTGAATGTTTAATGGCGTTATCTAAAATATTGATAAATACCTGATTAAGACGATTGGCGTCGCCCGTTACGATGATGTTGGCGTCTTCGCTTACGTCAAAGTGGAGCGTAATGCCCGATTTGGCGGCGTGTTCACGCATAATCAGCGTTACCTGCGTCAATTCCGCAAACAGATCCACCGGTGCCATCACGATCCGCAACCGACCCGATTGCAGACGGGAAAAGTCGAGCAGTTCTTCTACCATTAAGGAGAGGCGGCCTACCTCGTCGTTTACTACCGTCAGGCCTCGGTCGATCGTTTCCTTATCGGCCACGGGATCGCACATCTTCAAGGTTTCGCTCCATCCCTTAATGGCGGTCAAGGGAGTGCGAAGCTCGTGCGAGACGGAAGAAATAAAGTCGTTTTTCATACGGTCGTTCTCGGCCAGCTCGCCCGCCATATTGTTGATCGAGTGGCACAGATCGCCGATCTCGTCTTTGTACTGATTGTCGATCCGTGCCGTCATATCCCCACGGGCGATGCGGGTGGTGGTGTCGGTAATTACCGAAAGGGGCGACACGATCGAAGAGATAAAATAGTAATTGGTCATAAAAACGAAGAGGATGACGCCCAAGCAGATAGCCAGCGTGGCGCCGATAACGATCCACGACTGCTGATCCACCCCCTCCAACGAGGATACGAGCCGCAACACGCCCACCCGATTCCCCTCGGCATCGTAAAGGGGGGTTGAGGCGGCAATAATGCGCTCGTCGGTGCCGTTGTTTTGGCCGATATAGGTGGCGTTTTCGCCGTGAATAGCGGCCTCATAATCGGACGAGGCTAAGTTTTCATAGCCGATGGCATAGCCGATAGAAGTGTACAGACACCGACCCTTGTCGTCGATTACCTGAATCTCGCTGGCGGTATGGTCGGAAAACTCCTCGGCAATGCGCCGTGCGCCGATTTCTAAGTTGGGTACCTCGGCGGCGATATAGGAATTGTAATACTCCGCCATATTATCAAGGCGGGTGCTTAAAAAGGCCTCGGCCGAGTTACGGTAATAGGTGAAGATCACCGCACCCAGCGTTACCTCAAAGCCAAGCAAAATAATTAAAATCACACCAAAGACACCGCTCAGCCAACGGCGGGTGATTTTCGGCATCTTTCGTTTCACGCTTCGCACCACTTATAGCCAAAGCCCCAGAGGGTGGTGATGTAGGTGGGGGTCGAGGGGTCGTCCTCAATCTTCATGCGCAGGCGGCGCATATTCACGTCTACCGTCTTTTCCTCGCCGTCGTTGCCCCATACCTTTTCTAACAACATAGCACGGGACAGCGCCACGTTTTTATTTTCCATAAAGGTCTTCATCAGCAAAAATTCGACCTGCGTCAAATCGATCGGCACGTTATTTTTCGTGCAGGTGCGGGAAAGTAAGTCCATCACAAAGGGGCCCGACACGTAGGTCTTGCCCATATCCCGTTTCGACAGCGACAGACGGCGGTACAGCGCATCGACCCGTGCAATCAACTCGCTGGGGGAGAAGGGCTTGGTAATATAATCATCAGCACCCGACATAAAGCCGGTTACCTTATCGGTTTCCTGCGCCATAGCGGTGAGCAAAATAATGCCCATCTGCTGACTGTTGGCACGAATCGTGCGTGCCACCTCAAACCCGTCGATACCGGGCAGCATAATATCGCACAGCGCAATATCGGTGTCCTTGTGAATTTTCAGCAGCTCCAAGGCTTTCTCACCGCTATCCGCTTCAATGACAGTATAACCGCTTCTTTTTAGATTGATAATAATAAACTCCCGAATGGTGGCTTCGTCTTCTAAAACAAGAATCTTTCTCATTTTTGACCTCCTTAATAGAGTATCAGGCGGGCACGGTTGTCGTCAACGGTGCCGACCAGCAGTTTCAGGGCAGGGGAGAGATTTTGAGCAAAGTCGATGGCGTAGACACGGTCGCCGTCCCGATAGAGCTGATACCAGGTGCCGGTGTTGATGCGTTTGGTGTATTCGTCAACGCTTAGACGGGCAATGGTAAAGAGCAGGGTGCTTTCTCCGGTGTTGGAGTCGATGTGGTAGTAGACAAGCGAGCGGTCGGACGCCATGTAGACGGCAACCCGCCCCTGCCACTCGGCGGGGTAAATATAGTAGTAGCCGAGAGGGCTGTTAAGAATACAGGAAAATTCGTACAATAAGGGCGCCTCCTCGCCGCTGCTGAGCGAGGCGGGGTTATGCGCCGACCAGGAAGTAAGGGTGGCGGGGGAAAGGGTAACCAAAGAGGAGAAGGGCATCATATCCGAGGCAGGGAATTCGATGATGCCGTCCTTATCAATATCCTGAGAGATAAGTGATGTTTCACGAACAAAAGCCGAGTGCAGTTCCTCGCCGTAGTAGGGATTGGTGAGGGTTTTGCCGTCATAGAAGAGGAGCTGGGTGGTGGCGTTGTTGTCATTTTTGGCGTCGAAGATAAAGGCTCGGCGCTCGGACGAGATGCGGGCATACGAAATGTTATTCACCGCTTGAAAATGGGCGTCGATGGGGCAGGTGAGAGCAGGGGCGAGAAAACCGTTTTCGTCAAGGGTAACGAGTTTTGCCAAGCCTACGCCCTGCGCCTTGTCAAAAGAGGCGGAGAAGACGAGGGGTGCGCCGTTGTCGGTAAAGAAACGGCTTTCATTATAGCCGTCGGTATAAAGGACGCCCTCGCCTGCGGCAAAGAGGTCGTACACGAAAAGCTCACGGGCGCTGTCGCCCCGTATCCAGCCGACCAAAATATCGAGGTTGCCGTCGGCATTGCAGTCGGCAAATTCCACGTAGTCGATGGCGTTGGATGCGCCTTGGATCTGCTTGGTCAAACCCCAAGAGCCGTCCTCTTTTTCTTCAAACAGCGCCACCTGCGCCACCTCAGCGTCGGCAGAAGGGAAAAAGAAAAGCACCGTTTCCTTCGACCCCGTCTGATTTAAGTCAACCTGCAAGAGCGAGGTACGGTAGGTGCCCGAGGAGGGAGATAGGTATTTGATTTTGGAACCGAGTGCGCCGTCGATCGCCGAGCGCAGGCGGGTCTGCACTTTATTCGGGCGGGGTGTTTTGAGCAGATTACCGATATTACTGTCCATTAGCGAACAGCCGCCCAGCGTAGCAAGGCTCACCATAACCGCCAAAATGGCGATAAAACGCTTCATTTTGCCCCTCCTTTTGGATAATTTTCGCAATTTCTACAATCAGTATAACACATTTTTTAATAGAGAGCAAGGAAAAGGTAAAAAAAGACCCGCTTTTGGGCGGGTCAAAAAGATTAGCGCAGGCGGTAGTCGCCGTGGATGTCGGAGATGCTCTGCTCAACGCCGAGTTCTTCCATCCAGCCTCTTACAATAAGCGTCTTCCACGGGCCGGTATCCTTACCCATGCCGGCGTGGTTGTTATCCCAGAGCCAGTCGGGGGCGGGATACAGACAGATCTTCGGGGCAACGACTTCGTAGAATTCACGAGAAACGCCGTCCTGACCGTGATGTGCCATCTGGACGATGTCGCAGCGCAGTTTTTCGGCGGGGACTTCCTTCAATACGTCATCGCCGGCGACGGGGCCAAGGTCGCCCAAAAACAGAACGTCTTGCTTAGGGAAGGCCACGCGCAAAACGCAGGACGTATCGTTAATATTATCGTAGCGGGCGTAGTTGCCGGCATCGGTCAGCACCTCGATCTTCACGCCGCCGCAGGAAATGTTCTCGCCCTTTTTCAGCGAGCCGACCTTGACGCCGCTCTCCTCTACCTTATCAAGAAAGTCCTTAATAAAGGGGGCGGAGCCGCCGTTTTCCACCCTTTCCAGCCACTCCATGGGCGGGAAATCGTAGCGCAGTTCACCAATCTCAATATCCGTGTCGAGTATGTCGGTCAGTGCCGAGAAATGATCCGAATGAGCGTGGGTGATCAGCCATAAATCGACCTTCTTGCCTCGCTCGGCAAGCAGGTTATACAGATAGCGGGCGTCCTCGCCGCCGATATAGCGGTCCATATTCAGATACTGCTTGGCTCGTTCTTGGTCAATCGTGCCCCAGCCGCCGTCGATCATCACGATTTTGCCGTCGGGGGTCTCAATGAGGTAGCTCATACTTTGGATGCGGGTGCGGCCTACGATATGGTACAGCGCACCGCCGCCCAAGCCTACCGATAAGGTGTAATCGTCCATATAGTCTCCTTCGTCTTCGCTGTTGCTGTTTTCGGTGGTGGTGCAGCCGCCCAAGACGATCAGGCAGACAAGCATCATCAGAAACGCCATCAAACGCTTCATAAAATAGCTCCTTTGCGTGATTATTACAGGGTCAGTATAGCACATTTTTTAATAGAGAGCAAGGAAAAAGCACCCGTTCAGAGTGCTTTTTATGACAAATTGATGATTATTGAAGTACGGGGGTGATGACGGGCTTGCCGTCCTTATCCAGCAACACGGTCATGGCTCCGCCGTAACCGCTTTGGCGGCACAGATAATGAACGCCCGTTTCGGTATCGATCCAAATTTCCATCGTGCCCATACTTTGAGAGTACACCTTTTCAAATCGTTTCTTTTTTGGCATAGTATTCCTCCGAAGGTTAGTGGGTGGTTTCCTTTGTTTTGTCTTTCAATGTTTTACAGCTTGCGATTAACATTCTGCGTATGCGTCCGCAAAGATTGCGATAGGGGGCAAATACGTCATCGCTTATGGCGTGAGTATTATATAATAGTTGCAACCAGCCCTCCGTTTCACTGCATTCTTTGAGTGCAATCGCAAACTTAGAGAGCATATCGGCTTTGCTTTGTCCGTAATTCGCTTCGCGAATATTGGCATAAACACTGCTTGAAGATTTTCGAATTTGAAAAAGAGTGTTGGATGGCGCTTTGATATTTTGACAAAGCAATTCCAACTCGGTTGCGAGTTGCTCGGAATAGATCAGTAAATAGTTCTTTGGCACACAAACACTCCTTTCAGAAGGATTATACTACACTTTCCTAAATATATCAAGGCGAAGCCTTGTATATCATCCGCAAAGGAATGCGGCATATCATCAACACGCAGTGTTGTATCTCATCAAGCCGTAGGATGATATCCAGACCAAAGGTCTGATGATATACACCGCACTTCGTGCGGCGATGATATGCCAAGCCTGCGGCTTGGATAAACAAAGAAGGAACTTTTAACAAAAAGTTCCTTCTTTGTTGGAGCAGGGTACGGGAATCGAACCCGCCTCCGAGGCTTGGGAAGCCCCTATAATAGCCGATATACTAACCCTGCATATCGGGTATATTGTAGCATAGTTTTACTTGGTGTGCAACGCTTTTTTAGTCGAAAAAGCCACTCAGTACAATATTTTTTCCTTCATATACCACTGCCGTTTGCCCCGGCGTTACGGCACGGACGGGAGCATCAAAGATAATATCGGCACCGCTCTTCGTTACCTTAATGCGGGCGGGAACGGGTGGTGCCGCCAATCTCGTTTTGACGAGAGCGCAAAATTCCGCTTTCGGGGCGCATTGCCAGACAAGGTCGTGAATATGGGCGTGGGTGGCGGTGGGGTCGGCATAAGAAAGGGTAACGGTGTTATCCTTGGCGCAAATCTCGGTTACAAAGGCGGGGCGTCCTAAGGCGATCCCCAAATTCTTACGCTGACCGACGGTATAACAAGGGGTGCCCTTATGCTTTCCAACGGCTTTGCCGTCCATCAGAAAATCGCCTGCTTGGATGCTGACGCCGTTTGATTGAAGAAAATCGATATAATCCTTGCAGAAGCATAAATCCTGACTGTCCTTTTTACGGGCAACGGGGATGTGCAACTCCTCGGCTAAACGGCGGTTGGCTTCCTTATCACGGTCGCACAGCGGCAGTATCAGTTTTTTGATAATCTCTTGGGGCAGGCGGGCGAGCATATAGCTTTGGTCTTTCACGCTTGACTGACAAATGCAGGCGTATTCGCCTATTTTCACCCCCGCATAATGCCCCGTGGCAATATAATCGGCATCCGTCTGCGAGAGGCCCTTAAACTTGACGAGGGGATTGCAGACGATGCAGGGGTTGGGGGTGCGCCC
>JAZOCX010000090.1:0-4316 GCA_045596725.1 Eubacteriales bacterium | reverse complement strand
ACCGGTCTCGGTGCAGGTAGGAGCAACGGCAGCATCGGTAACCGAAGTATGGCCGGTAGCAGCAACCGTCTGCTGAGCAACCAAAACCTCGCCGCAAGCGCCGCAATGCGAGCCTTCGGTCAAACCGGTCTCGGTGCAGGTAGGAGCCTTAGCCGCATCAGTTACAGCAGAATGTCCGAGCGCAGGATCGGTCTCAACCTGATAGCCATCGCCGCAAGAGCAGGTATAGCCAACGTAACCGGCCTTGGTGCAGGTAGGAGCAACCGTAACGGTCTGATAATTATGTCCGGTCGCAGGAACAACTACCTGAGCAACAATAACCTCGCCGCAGCCCGAGCAGTGCGAGCCTTCGGTCAAGCCGGTAGCAGTACAGGTAGGAGCCTTAGCGGCGTCGGTTACAACAGCGTGCTGGCATACCCAAACACCGTTAACATACTTCAAATGTCCGCTGGTGTTAGCAGTGGCAACATAAGTGCCATCAGCATTCTTAATCTTAGCGGGAGTAACGGGAATGTTAACGTAGGTGGCGGTAGCAGCAGAACCATCTTCGTAGGCACCAGCCTGAATAAACTGATAGGTACCCGTAGCCGTACCCTTGGACATCTTCACTTCACCGGAACCGGTGGAGTAAACGTTAGCGCCGCCGGCAGTGGTATAGATGTAGCCCTTAGACGCATCAACGTAACCGTCAACACGAATGGTAGCATCAACCATGTCAGCGTCGGTACGAGTATAGGTCTTACCAGGCGCATAGGATACCGGCTCGAACTTCTTGTTCTTGCCCAAGCCAAATACATAGGGGCCCCAATCATCTGCGTCATACAGATAAATGGATACGCCACTATTCAATACGCAGGATGCATTGGCACCGATGTTAAATAAAGCGCCGGGCAATACAGCCATATCCTGTCCGATCGTGATGGTACCGGAGTTAACCGAAACGGTCATATTGCCGTTAACAGCCAAAACGTACTTGCTCGAATCAATCGAGGAAGTACCGAGGTCCATCTTAACGGGAGAAACGGTCATATTACCGTTAGCTTCGATAATCAAGCGGTCGGTAGATCCATCATATCTCTTTGTAACCGAACCGCTGGTCAGGTTAAACATGCAGTTGGAAGGACCAATGAAGGCAACAGCCGAACCAAAGGTCGAGCTCGACATGTTAACACTGGTGTAGCTATATTCCGTAGAGCCGTATTCCAGGGTCAGAGGAACTTCAATGTTCTGAATGTAATACTGGCTGATGGGGAATACCTTGTTCTGCATATCGGTGGACTGAGAACCGCCGCGGAAGTCACAAATCTGGAATACTTCGTAAACCTTTGCGCCGCTCTTGGCAGTAACAGTACCGTTACCGGTAACGAAACCGTAGGCATAGAAAGCACCGCCGTTATTAACGGTGATCGAGCTGTTGGCAGCCATACGGATAAAGCCACTGGGGCCGGTAGGACCACTCTTCTTCGAACCGTTGGTGTTCATATGCTTGGCCGAAACACTGATAGCGCCGTTAACAGTAATGTTAGCGCCCTCAGCCAGGGTCAAGGTACGAAACTCGCTGGGCAGCGTATAAGATCCCGTAGTAGGCTGTTCAACCGACTGAGCCTCAGTGGTATACATCGTATAGGTGTTATTAAAGGGAACGAGCAGGGTTACACCGGAAGGAATGGTGTAGTTGCCGGCAGGCAGCGTACCGCTGTTCTGCAAAATAACAACCTTACCGCTGGCCGCAGCCACAGCATCATTGAGATTGTCAAACAAATGGGTCTTGCCAACCTCATAATAGTAACGCTTAGACAAACCGAGCAAGCCAACGCTTTCACTCTTCTGTCCGGCAGAACCTACGGCAAACCAAGGAGCCGAGTTAGCACCGACAAAGACAGCACGAACCGTCATATCGGAAGCAGGAGTCAGCGTATAGGTTGCAGCGGTGGATACAATGGCGCCGGTAGGATCAATCCAACCTAAGAAGGTAGCACCACTGACAGGAGTAGCTACCAGAGTAGCACCCGACAAAGCAACCTCTTTCACGTCGCCGTTGGCAACGGCAGCACCGTCAAGAGTAACAGAACCGTAGGCACTGTCAAAATTGAAGGTAACGTTGGAAGATGTAGCGGCAGCAACCAAACTCCAATTGCTCAGTACAACCTGCGCCGTAGTATTCGATAAACCGCTGTTGGAAGTCAGCACAATAGCAAAGGATGCGCCGGGCTCCATGATGGTCGAATAGGTACCGGATGCAGCAGCCGAAGCACCTGCAATGGTAAAGGCGCTGTAAGAAGACGCAGTATAATCAAACGACAATGCGGCAGTATTAGACGTATTGTTGATGATCGTAATGGTGTTCGTTTTCTTACTTAACAACGAACCCTTAGATTTAACCGTTACCGTATTGCCGGAAATACTACTGTTGTTTCCCGAATCGTTAACGGAAACGTCGCCATCAAGTACAGTGCGGTTAGTAAACAGGTTAACGCCTTTTGCATATTCATCTGCTACTTCAAGCATGTAGCTGAATAAGGGATTGGCGTTAGCGAGTAGAATGCACTCTACTTCCGTCAAGTCTGCCAATACAGACTCCTCTAAGTCGTAGGCCTCAACCTGGATCATCCAGATCTCGTCCGAAGTAAGCTTGGAGATATCGGAACGAATGGATGCTTCGGTGCGCTCTTCACTCACCAAATAATAATCCATGATGTCGTCAATCCAAGCCTGATACTCTGCCAACGCCTCTTCATCGAGGTCAAAATCGGCAGGGTTCGTTACTTCCGTTTCGTGCTCATGATCATGCGACTCAATGCTTGCAGCCATTGCCTGGAAAGGCAACATGCCGAAAGCCATCAGCAAGACCAAAAGAAGCGAAAGTAACCGCTTTGACAATTTCATTGCCATGGTGTTTTCCTCCTTTTAATTTGGGAATAACTTTGAGAATGATGGCATTATATTACATTCTTTCATAAAACATTATAGCACCAGCTTTTACATATTGCAATAAAAATCCCAAAAAAAATATCTAAAATCCCCCATTTTGTTAAAATAAAAAAAGCCGAAAGGAAAAATCCTTTCGGCTTTGTGTTATTGAATCTCAATGCAAAGCTTTTCAAACTCAGCACCGTCGATCTTTTCTTTTTCCAAAAGCGTCTCCGCAAGCTTATCCAACAGCGCACGGCGACGGGTAAGAATTTCCTTAGCACGAGCCATTCCCTTTTCAATAATGGCCTTAATTTCATCATCAATCAAGGAAGCAACCTGTTCGGAATAGTTGCGGGAAGTAGCAAAATCACGCCCCAAGAACACCTCTTCATTTTCGTTTCCGAAAACAATGGGTCCAACCTTCTCGCTCATGCCGTATTTGGTAACCATCTTGCGGGCAATTTCCGTGGCTCGTTGCAGGTCATTGGATGCACCCGTGGAAATATCATCGAGTGCCACCATCTCGGCAACACGACCGCCCAAGAGAGAAACGATGGCATCTTCCATATCGCCCTTCGACTGATAAAACTTATCGTCAGTCGGACGGTACATCGTATAGCCACCCGCCATACCGCGAGGAATAATGGAGATCTCGTGAACGGTATCATGCTCAGGCATTTCTGCCGATACAATGGCGTGGCCCGCTTCGTGAACAGCCGTTAGGCGCTTTTCCTTGTCGGTAATGCGACGGTTTTTCTTTTCAACACCCATCATAACCTTGGTGATGGCATCTTGAATATCCTGCATGCCGATCGATTTCTTATCCTGACGTGCCGCAAGCAAAGCCGCTTCGTTGAGGATATTTTCAAGGTCAGCGCCGGAAAATCCGGCAGTAGTACGGGCAATGACACCGAAGTCCACGTTAGCATCAAAGGTTTTATTGCGAGCATGAACCTTCAAGATGCCCTCTCTGCCTAAGACGTCGGGCAGATTGATAACGATCTGACGGTCAAAACGACCCGGACGAAGCAAGGCACGGTCGAGTACGTCGGGGCGGTTAGTTGCCGCAATCACGATAACGCCCTCATTTTTGGAGAAACCGTCCATTTCAACCAGTAATTGGTTGAGCGTCTGTTCCCTTTCGTCGTGTCCACCGCCCAAGCCGGCACCACGTTGACGGCCTACGGCATCGATTTCGTCAATAAAGACGATGCAGGGCGCCGCCTTTTTGGCCTGGTCAAATAAATCACGCACACGAGATGCGCCAACACCCACGTACAACTCAACAAAGTCCGAACCGGTGATGCTGAAAAACGGCACACCCGCCTCACCGGCTACGGCGCGGGCGAACAAGGTTTTACCCGTTCCGGGAGGGCCTACAAGCATACCGCCCTTAGGAATAC
>JAZOCX010000089.1:0-4147 GCA_045596725.1 Eubacteriales bacterium | reverse complement strand
CCATTCGTGGCGGTACCGATGGGGCTCGGTTATCCTATGAAGGGTTGCCCTGCCCGAACCTGAGTACGGGCGGCGCCAATTTCCACAGCATTCATGAGTTTGTCCCGGTGCGTTCGCTGGAGAAGATGGTGGAAGTTCTCTTGGAGTTGCTTAAAGCATGAATTACTTAACAGCGGCCAAGGCGGCGGAAGATTTTTTCATCGAAAAGAAATCGAAATTCATCGGGTCTTTGCGGCCGGTGACCACCGAGGAAGAAGCGATAGCCTTTATCAATGAGATCAAGGCGCAGCATCCGCAGGCTCGGCATCACGTATATGCTTACATTTTGCGCAAGGATAATACCATGCGCTATTCGGATGCGGGTGAGCCTTCGGGCACGGGCGGCCAGCCCATGCTGGGGGTTTTGCGCCGTGAGGAATTAACCGATCTTTGCGTGGTAGCCACCCGATATTTCGGCGGCATCCTGCTGGGGGCGGGGGGACTCACCCGTGCCTATGCCAAGGCGGCCAAGATTGCGGTGGATGCGGCGGGTATTCTGGAAATGCGTATGTGCAAGCTTCTTACGGTGGGTTGTCCTTATGCGACCTATGATCGGCTCTGCTCGGCCTTAACGGCAAGAGGGGGCGCTATCTCCGATGCGCAGTTTGGGGCAGACGTGTCTTTTACGGTATCTTGTGCTCCCGATGCGGTATCGGCTTTGACGGCTTGCGTGCAGGAAATGAGCGCCGGTGTGGCCACCTGCGTGGAAAGCGGAGAAAAATTTATCGGATTTTTGAAATAAAAAAAGGGTTTTTGTATTTTTGTGCGTATTACTATATAGAAAGGGTGTGAGAGAGTGACGGTTCGTGAGATGTTGGAAGCGAGAGAAAAAGAATATTTATCCTCTTTTGCGGCTCATTCCTGCGATGCGACAAGAGAATATGCGGACGAGGAATGCGATATGCGTACCGCCTTTCAGCGGGATCGAGACCGCATCCTGCACTCTAATTCCTTTCGTCGGTTAAAGAGAAAGACCCAGGTTTTTCTCTCGCCTGAAAGCGATCATTACCGTACACGACTGACTCATACCTTGGAAGTATCGCAAATTGCCCGTTCTATGGCTCGCGCCTTAAACCTCAATGAGGATTTGGCTGAGGCGGGAGCACTGGGGCACGATTTAGGGCATACACCCTTTGGGCATGCGGGAGAGCGTGCTTTGCGTGAGGTTTGCCCCTTTGGCTTTAATCACTTTGAGCAAAGCGCCCGTGTGGTTACTACGCTGGAAAAGAATGGACGGGGACTGAATTTAACGAAGCAGACCATTGATGCGATTGGGCATCATTCGGGGGATATCTTACCGAGTACGCTTGAAGGACAGGTAGTGCGATTGGCCGACAAGATCGCCTACGCCAACCACGATATTGACGATGCGATCCGTGGCGGAGTCTTACAAAACGGCGACGTGCCTTTTGAGATCGCCGAGGTGCTTGGTGCTAATTCCCGTACAAGGCTCAATACCATGATTCGCGCTGTTGTTGAGGAGAGTCGTGGTAAAGACTGTATAGAAATGGAGAAAACAGTCAAAAATGCGCATGCCGAGTTATTGCGCTTTATGTTTGATAATGTCTACATCAATTCTGTGGCAAAACTGGAAGAAGGAAAAGCAGAGGAGATTGTTAAAAAACTCTACTTGCATTTCGAGAAGCATCCCGAACAGATGCCCGATATGTATCAGTTGATTATTGAGAGGGACGGTGTGTCCCGTGCCGCCTGCGACTATATTGCCGGTATGACCGACAACTATGCGGTGGCAAAATTCAGTGAATTATACCTACCTACTTTTTGGATGAAATAAATCAGGGAAGGAGAAAACCATGGCCCGAGCGGATTTTGATCTGTTTATTGAACAATTAAAAAGCCGTGCTACCATTGAAGACGTGGTATCGCAGTACGTTACGTTGCGTCGGGCGGGTAACCGTTTTGTGGGGCTGTGTCCTTTTCACAGCGAGAAAACGGGCTCTTTTACCGTATACGTGGATTCTCAATCCTATTATTGTTTTGGATGCGGTAACGGCGGCGACGTAATTACCTTTATCCGTAACATTGAAAAATTGGATTATATGGATGCCGTTCATTTTCTTGCCGATCGCTACGGTATGCAGGTGCCCGAGCGTGAGGGGGCGGGGGAGTATCGACAGCGCAGAGCTGTTACCTTAGCCATTAACAAAGAAGCGGCACGGCATTTTCACGAAAACCTGAAAAGCCCTATCGGTGAAAAGGGCATGGCCTATTTTAAGGCGAGGAATTTGTCTGCATCCACCATTACCCGCTTTGGGCTTGGGTATGCGCCCGATTCCTGGGATGATATGCTCAAACATTTGCAATCCAAAGGCTTTACCCGAGAGCAGATCGAGACGGCGGGACTTGCCTTACGTGGGCAAAAGGGTGGATATTATGACCGATTCCGTAACCGTGTTATTTTCCCTATCATTGATACCACGGGCAACGTGATTGCTTTTGGCGGACGTATTTTAGAGGGAGGATCGGGTGCGAAATACCTAAACTCGCCCGATACGCCGGTATTTAAGAAGAGCCAAGTGTTGTTTGCACTGAATTTTGCCAAGAATGCGCCGACCGACCGGTTGCTTTTATGCGAGGGGTATATGGACGTTATCAGCCTGCATCAGGCGGGATTTCCTTTTGCGGTGGCTCCGCTCGGTACCGCTGTTACGCCGGAACATGCGAGGTTGGTGGCAAGATACGCCAAAGAAGTGATTTTGGCGCTGGATGCCGATGAAGCCGGACAGACGGCGATGAATAAGGCGATTCGTTATTTTGAAGAGACGGGTATCAAGGTGCGCATCCTATCGATTAAGGAAGCCAAGGATCCCGACGAGTATATTCAAAAGTTCGGTGCCGACCGATTTCGTCGGTTATTAGACGGGTCGGGAAGCCAGATTTCTTTCCTGCTTGACAAGGAACGGCGCAATTATGATTTGTCCATTCCCGAAGATAAAAGCGAGTATCTGAAAAAGGCGGTACTCATTTTATCTAACATCAAGAGTTTGGTGGAGCGGGAAGTTTATATCGGACGGGTTTCCGAGCAAACGGAAATTCCTGCGGAGTTTATCCGTGTGGAGATCAAACAACTTGCAGAGCGACGGAAAACTGCCGAACAAAAAAAGCAGATTCGGGAAGAGATGGACAAGATGTCGGGCAAACGCGACCGCATCAATCCCGAAAAGTCGGTTAATCTAAAAGCGGCACGTGCCGAAGAAGGGTTAATTGCCATACTGTTAAAACATCCCGATTATTACAAAAAATTGGATCCGCCCATCAATGAAGAGCATTTTGTTACGCAATTTAACCGTAATATTTTCCGTCTGATGCGGGAGAGGATAGAAGAAGACGGAACCGTTTCGGTTTCGGTGCTCTCACAGCATTTGACGGTGGAGGAAGTGGCAAGGCTGACGCAGTATACCGTAACGGCGGTGCCTGCCGACAATGAACTCAAACAGGCTTGTGATTATGCAAAGGTTTTGCATTTACAGGGCGGGGATATGACGGAGATGGATCCGTCGGATATCCGTGCTTATTTAGAGCAAAAAAAGGGGTATAAAAGAAAGGAGTAATCGTTATGCCAAATGAAGAAAAGGTTGAGGGCATCAGCGCTGATAAACCGGACAAGAAGTTAATACTCAAAAACTTAATAGAACTGGGCCGTAACAAGGGCATGCTTTCCCAAAAGGATATTATGGATGCCTTTGGTGAGATTTCCTTAACGACCGATCAGTACGAGAAGATCGTGGAATCGCTGGAATCGATGCAGATTGAGATCGTGGATAAGTATTTCGACGAGATTCCCGACGAAGAACTGGTAGACGAGGAAGAAGAGGCCAGTGAGATCTTAAAATCGAACAATCTGGAAGAGACTCTTTCCAATGAGGGTATTTCGGTCGATGACCCGGTTAAGATTTACCTGAAAGAAATTGGCCGTGTGCCGCTGCTCACCAATGAAGAAGAGCAGGAGCTTGCCAAACGTATGGCGGAAGGTGATGAGACGGCGAGAGCTAAGCTTTCCGAGGCCAATCTGCGTTTGGTCGTTAGTATCGCCAAGCGTTATGCAGGACGTGGTATGATGTTCCTTGACTTGATTCAGGAAGGAAAT
>JAZOCX010000088.1:0-1693 GCA_045596725.1 Eubacteriales bacterium | reverse complement strand
CCGTCAAGGCAAGGGCAAGTTTGCTTTTGCAAGCGGCAGTAGCTACGAGGGCGAATGGAAAAACGGCAAGTACCACGGTAAAGGTAAATGGACGAATGCCGACGGCAGTTATTATACCGGCGTTTGGGAAAACGATGATATTATTGATTCCACCAAAATTGAGTATCCTGCCCCAGCTTACGCATCAGAGAGCGTTAAGCCCGCAGCCGGCGCAAAGATCGAACGTATGGAATATGACAATGGCAGCTATGAAGGTGAAATGGTAAACGGCTCCCGTCACGGAAAAGGCAAATATACATGGAATAACGGTTCGGAATACGAGGGCAATTGGGTCAACGGTAAGCGTTGCGGTTTCGGAGTTTATAGAAGCTATAGCAAGAACGAAGAAAACGGCACTACCTATCTTTCCTATATCTATGAGGGTGAATGGAAGGACAGTAAACAGCACGGTTACGGTGTTGCCAAGGGTTATAAGGTCTTTCCACGCTTTGGACACGTTTTTATGAAATGGTCTTATGACGGTCCGTGGGTGGACGACAAAAAACACGGTTGCGGTATTTACAGAGAATGGGACGGTAACGCTCTTTCCGAACATTGGAAGGTCTATGAAGGCGAATGGATCGACGACAAGAGACACGGTCTCTTTGTTTGGCACCCTGAGCCTGCTGCAAAGGATCTAAAGTACATCGATTATTACGAACACGGCAAAGAAGTGGTTGGATACATTGATTATGATCCTTCAATCAAGACCTTGGAGGATGCACAGCGCGCCAAAGAAACCGAGCGCGAGGAGAATGAGCGTGTTATGGACGAAAGACGCGCCCGTGAAGCAGCACAAAGCAGAACAAGCAAAGCGAGTACGACACTAAGTGATCCGGTGTATGTATCTTCCCCTCAAAGAATAGCTGAAGCGTCGGCCAAAGGCACTATTTTCACAGAATGGGAATCTATCGACCCGAGTGCATTTGATGAAAAAACGGCAGTTGAGTCAGACGGAATACTTGCAGACACCGTAAACCGAATTATGCGAGCAGAAATCACCGGTGGATACGCTTATGTAAAACCAATCAATGATACTACCGCAATTTATTTGTATATCACCAACGATTATATACGCGAGAGGTATACTTGTAACAATAAGATCATGAGTAAAGAATACGCTGAAAAGCCAGACGGAACAGGCTTTTTCAAAAAAGAGATGTATCTTGATAAGGATGATAAGCAGATAGGATATGCATTTGCCTTTGAGGCAGGTTCAGCCCAGGGAGTATACACACTGGAAGACTGTCTTTCACTCCCAAATAAAAAATGGCAATATTATTTTGCGTTAGATCCGGAAGGCAACTAAAAAGAGCAACAGTTTAAGGAGGCGTTGAAAATGAAGCTGAAATGTCCTTATTGCGGCTCACACCGTACACAAACGGTCGGCGGCGATAATGGAAATCCTTTTGACCGACGCTCCGAAAAAACCGTCTGTCTTGATTGCGGCAGAACCATAAATAGTGATATAGGTATTGAAGATTTATTGAAAAAGGTCGATGAATCGGATAAAATGAAAGATGGTGATTGATACGGTATGACCTACATAAAAAAAGGATTTTTCCTCATCGTCGGCACAGCGCTGATGGTAATACTCTTGCTTGCGGCGGGCGGTGTACACTTGCTGCCGGAGTACGTATTTAAGTCACTGATG
>JAZOCX010000087.1:0-4090 GCA_045596725.1 Eubacteriales bacterium | reverse complement strand
CATCGGGAAAGCAAGTAAGGGGGATTTGTGAAGATGGCTACGAACAGTGAAAAGCCGGTCAAGGCTAAAAAGCCTCGTAAGAAGCTTTCGGTCGTTTTCAAACAGTTCTGGAGTGACTTAAAGAAGATCACTTGGCCCAGTGGCAAAACCGTGCTCAACAATTCGATCAAGGTTATCGTTTCCATGGTCGTTATTGCGGCAATTCTCGGTGTTGTCGATCTGGGGTTAACCAAACTGCTTGAACTTATCATTGCGTAAGAGAGGTATCACGAATGCCTGAAGCAAAGTGGTATGTAGCGCATACCTATTCCGGCTACGAGAATAAGGTCGCTGCCAATCTGGAAAAGATTGTGGAGAACCGTAATCTGCACGATCTGATTCAGGCGGTCAAGATCCCGACCGAAATCGTTACCGAAATTAATGACAACGGAACCAAAGAAGTAGAACGGAAGATCTTCCCGGGCTATGTGCTTGTGAAAATGGTGATGATGGACGATACTTGGTATATCGTTCGTAACATCCGCGGCGTGACCGGCTTTGTCGGCCCTGGCTCCAAGCCCATTCCGCTCACCGATGAAGAGGTGGAAAACCTCGGCATCGATCAGAAGACCATCGACGTCAACTTCGCAATCGGGGACAGCCTGCGTATTACCGACGGTCCGCTCGACGGATTTATCGGTACCGTTACCGAACTGGAACCCGAAAAGAACAGAGTCCGCCTCATCGTTCAGATGTTCGGCAAGGAAACCCCTGTCGATCTCGAACTGTCACAGGTCGAAACTCTGTAACCATTCGCGCCCAAGCCTTTGAGTGGGAGGTGCGTCAGAGACGTGCCGCCGAACCACAATTTACCGTAGGAGGTGTATTCACATGGCTCAAAAGGTTGTTGGATATATTAAATTGCAGATCGAAGCCGGTAAAGCGACTCCGGCTCCTCCTGTTGGACCTGCCCTCGGTCAGCATGGTGTTAACATCATGGCTTTCACCAAGGAGTTCAACGAGAGAACAAAGAATCAGATGGGATATATTATTCCTGTCGTCATCACGGTTTACGCAGACAGATCCTTTACTTTCATTACAAAGACTCCGCCTGCTGCCGTTCTGATCAAGAAGGCTGCCGGTATTGAATCCGGTTCCGGCGTTCCTAACAAGAACAAGGTCGCCAACCTTACGAAAGATCAGGTCAAGAGCATTGCCGAAACCAAGATGCCGGACCTCAATGCCGGATCTCTGGAAGCCGCCATGTCTATGGTCGCAGGTACTGCGAGAAGCATGGGCATCACCGTCGAGGAATAAGCCTGTCTTCTCATGTGGGAGGGACATCCCGAATTAACCACTTTTTGGAGGAATTATTATGTTTAGAGGTAAGAATTATCAGGAGAGCGCTAAGCTCATTGATAAGCAGAATCTCTACGATAGTGCCGAAGCTTTCGGCCTCGTCGTTCAGACTGCAAAAGCCAAGTTTGATGAAACCGTTGAAGCGCATATCAAACTGGGCGTTGACTCCCGCCATGCCGACCAGCAGGTCCGTGGCGCCATCGTTCTGCCCCACGGCACCGGTAAGAACACCCGTGTTCTCGTCTTTGCCCGTGGCGATAAGGCCGAGGCCGCTACCGCTGCCGGCGCTGAATTTGTCGGCGCTGAGGATATGGTGGAAAAGATCCAGAAGGAAAACTTCTTCGACTTCGACGTTGTCGTTGCCACTCCCGATATGATGGGTGTGGTCGGCCGTCTGGGTAAAGTCCTCGGTCCTAAGGGCCTGATGCCGAACCCCAAAGCCGGTACTGTTACCATGAACGTGGCCGATGCCGTTAAGGAGATCAAAGCCGGTAAGATCGAGTACCGTCTGGATAAGACCAACATCATCCATTGCCCCATCGGCAAGGCTTCCTTTGGTGCTGAAAAGCTCAACGAAAACTTCGATGCTCTCATCGGTGCAATCGTTAAGGCTAAGCCGGCCGCTGCCAAGGGTACTTATATCAAGAGCTGCGTCGTGGCTTCTACCATGGGCCCCGGCATCAAGGTAGCTACCACTAAGTATCTTGGCTAATTTCAATTTGTTGTTGACAAATTGTGTTTTATCTGCTATACTGTAGCAGTTGAAATGAATAACTTGGTTCATTCTTAAGACAGCAGGTGCATAAAGCATAACCGTTTACGGGCCCGCCGAGGAAGGAACGATCAGTAATTTTGCTGTATTGCGTCCTTTTCCGTGCCCGGAGAAGGACGCTTTTTTGTGCCACATACCAACGGGAGGTGAAAACTGTGCCAAGCAATAAGGTGCTTGAAGAGAAGAAGCAGATCGTAGCAGATCTCGTGGAAAACCTCAAGGGCGCTGCCGCCGGTGTTCTGGTCGACTACAAGGGTATTACCGTTGAAGACGATACCAAACTCCGTAAGCAGTTGCGTGAAGCAGGTGTCCACTACGGTGTCTACAAGAATACGCTGATCCGTTTCGCTTTCAATGAGGTCGGTTATTCCGAACTGGATGAATGTTTGAACGGTACCACCGCTCTTGCTTACTCCGAAGATCTGGTCGCCGGTGCTAAAATTCTCTGCGACTTCGCAAAAGATCATGAAAACTTTACGGTCAAGGCTGGCTTCATCGAGGGTGAAACTCTGGATGCCGCAGGCGTTATGGCTCTCGCCAAACTGCCCGGTAGAGAACAGCTTCTGTCCATGCTTTGCTCCGCCCTTAACGGCAATCTCCGCGGTCTTGCGGTTGCCCTTAATGCGGTTCGCGAGAAAGCCGAAGAGCAGTCTGCGTAAGACGGCTTAACTATCTAAAAACAAAAATATTATTTATTGGAGGATTACTAAAATGGCTTCTGAAAAGATCACTAAGTTTATTGAAGACATCAAGGCCCTTTCCGTTCTGGAACTGGCTGACCTGGTTAAGGCTATCGAAGAGGAGTTCGGCGTTACCGCTGCTGCTCCCGTTGCTGTTGTCGCTGCTGCTGGCGGCGATGCTCCCGCTGCTGCTGAACAGTCTGAGTTCACCGTTGTTCTCAAGGCTGCCGGCGCTAAGAAGATCGAGGTTATCAAGGTTGTTCGCGAGATCACCGGCCTGGGTCTGAAAGAGGCTAAGGAACTGGTTGACGGCGCTCCTTCCAACATCAAGGAGAACGTTTCCAAGGACGATGCCGAGGCTATCAAAGAGAAGCTCACCGGCGCTGGCGCTGAAGTTGAACTCAAGTAAGTTATCGTTTCAAAGAAAGCAGGAAGCAAAAATGCTTCCTGCTTTTTCTTTTTCATGAAAATTCTGTGAAAGCCCTTGACTTTTCCTGACTATAGTGGTATCTTATATTAGCACTCAATCATTTTGAGTGCTAAACTCAAAAGGGAGGCGTGAGTATGGACTTAAATGAGCGGCGATTACGGATCTTAAATACCCTTATCGATGCTTATATTGAAAGTTGCGAACCGGTAGGGTCAAAAGCGCCTGTCTTTGAAAAGTTTAATCTGTCCTCGGCTACCCTGCGTAACGAAATGGCAAGGCTGGAAGAGTTAGGGTTGGTCTATCAGCCCCATACCTCAGCCGGCCGTATCCCCAGTAATCTGGGCTATAAATATTACGTTGATCAAATCATGTCCGAGTTAAACCCTGACCCTAAGCAGGTCGATCGCATCCATCAAATGACCGAAGGGTTTTCCACCCGCCCCGAGCGATTCTTGTCCCAATGTGCGCATATGGCTGCCGCCTTAACGAACTGCGCCGCCATCTCGGTCCATTCGATTGCGCAACACCGCAAAATCATCTATTTTGAATGTACCTGCATCGATGAACGCATTATTGCCATTATTGCCGTCATCGGCAGAGATCTGATTAAAACCAGCGTCTTTACCGCCAATACCCCCATCAGCATCAACGATGCTACCGTGCTCAACCGTATCTTGAACGTGAATTTGACGGGAATTGAGATTTCTCAGATCAACCCCGCCATGTTCGATATGATCGAAGGGGAGATCGTACGGTATGTTCCGTCTATGATGGGCATTTCCCGCCATATCCGTGCCATTATCGAAGAACTGGTTGACGTGGAAATGGTGGTGTGCGGTGAGAGTAACCTCTTGCAGTATCCCGAATTTT
>JAZOCX010000086.1:0-6413 GCA_045596725.1 Eubacteriales bacterium | reverse complement strand
CCGATGAAAAAGATACCAAGTCCAAAAATATCCCTGAGATGAAGGTAGGCGAAAAACTCCCGTTTTTGGAGTTGTTGACGGAGCAGAAATTTACCCAGCCTCCCGCCCGATATACCGATGATACGCTGATCAAGGCAATGGAGGATAAGGGTATTGGTCGACCCAGTACCTATGCGCCTACGATTGCCACCGTTATCAGCCGTGATTATGCGGAACGTCAGAAAAAGGCGTTGATGCCTACACCTCTCGGCGAGACGGTGAATCAGGTAATGACCGAAAACTTTAAGGATATCGTTAATGTAAAGTTTACGGCGGCAATGGAAGATAATTTGGAACGAGTAGCCGAAGGGGAGTTGCCTTGGGTTGACGTTATTCGTGATTTCTATAAGGGCTTTTCCAAAACCCTCGGCGAGGCAGACAAGAAATTTGAGGGCATTAAGATTAAGGTGCCCGAAGAAGTTACCGATATTATCTGTGAAAAATGCGGTAGAAACATGGTTATTCGAAATGGCAAGAATGGTAAATTCTTAGCTTGTCCCGGTTTCCCGCAGTGCCGTAACACCAAATCTATCCTTGTTGAAACACCGGGTAAATGTCCCGTGTGCGGCGGCAAGGTTGTTGAGAAAAAGACCCGCAAGGGTAAAACCTATTATGCTTGCGAAAATCTGCCCCAATGCTCCTTTATGACGTGGGATAAGCCTCTGGCTGAAACTTGCCCCAGCTGTGGCGGTACGCTTTATCGTGAATTACGCCGTGGCGGTAAGATCCATTGCTTAAAAGAAGGCTGTGGCTTTGAAAAGCAAGCGGAGAAGAAGAATGAGGGTTAAGGTTGTCGGAGCAGGTCTTGCCGGTTGTGAAGCGGCATGGCAGTTGGCTCGGCTTGGTGTAGAGGTTGATTTGATTGATATAAAACCGAGCCAGTTTACGCCTGCTCATCACAGTGAAGACCTTGCCGAGCTTGTTTGTTCCAATTCCTTGCGTGCCGCAGGTTTAGAGAATGCCGTAGGTCTTCTCAAAGAAGAATTACGGCTGATGGGTTCGCTGATTATGGAATGTGCCGATGCAACGGCTGTTCCCGCAGGCGGGGCGTTGGCTGTCGACAGACAAGCCTTTTCCCGCATGATCACCGAAAGGATAACAAATCATAAAAACATTCGGTTTATTACGCAAAAGGTGGAGGAGATCCCCGACGATGAGTATTGTATCATTGCAACGGGACCTTTGACCGAAGGTAAATTAGCCGATGCTATTGCCGAAAAATTAGGAGCACCCTTGTCCTTTTTTGATGCGGCGGCGCCCATTGTTTCGTACGACAGTATTGATATGTCTAAGGCATACTTTGCTTCTCGTTACGGCAAGGGAAGTCCTGATTATATTAACTGTCCGATGGATAAAGAGCAGTATCTTGCCTTTCATCGTGAGTTAATAAACGGGGAAGAGGTACAGCTTCACGGTTTTGAAGATAACCGTGTATTTGAAGGCTGTATGCCTATTGAGGTTATGGCGAGAAGAGGGGAAGATACCATTCGCTTTGGTCCCCTTAAACCGGTCGGTCTGCCTGATCCTAAGACAGGACGAGAACCCTATGCCGTTGTTCAGTTACGTAAGGATAATGCGGCAGGAAGTTTGTATAATATTGTTGGGTTTCAAACGCATTTGAAGATGCCTGAACAAAAAAGGATCTTTTCTATGATTCCGGGGCTTGAAACGGCGCAGTTTGTTCGATACGGCGTCATGCATCGCAATACCTTTATTCAGTCCCCCGGTAAGTTAAATGCTAATTATATGGTCATCTCCCGCAAGGGGCTCTTCTTTGCCGGCCAAATGACGGGCGTGGAAGGCTATGTGGAGAGTACCGCATCGGGACTTGTGGCGGGTATTACAGCGGCACTTATGATGAGTGGGCGAGAGATTGTTGATTTTCCTGCAAACACGGCAATCGGTGCATTAGCTCATTATATCAGCAATGAATCAATTACTGATTTTCAGCCAATGAACGTGAATTTCGGTATTTTTGATCAGCAAAAAATTACGGCAAAACGCAAGAAAGACCGCCGAGCCATGATTTCACAAATGGCTCAGGAAGAAATAAAAAGAATAGCCTCCGTTATCTTTACGGAGAGTGAGGATTGCCAATGAGAATTATTGTTGATGCTATGGGTGGAGATAACGCTCCCGAGCAGATTATGAGAGGATGCGCCTTGGCTGTTGCTGAGTACGGGGTAGATATTACCCTGTGCGGAGACCCTGATATTATCAAAACAGTAGCCAAAGAAAAGCAGATTGAGCTGTCGGGCATGACGATTGTTCCTGCAACGCAGGTAATCGAAATGACCGATCACGCTGATGCCGTTGTAAAGGAGAAGAAGGATTCTTCTATGGCGGTCGGTATGCGATTGCTTCGTGCGGGTGAAGGCGATGCCTTTATTTCGGCAGGCAATACCGGTGCTGTTATTACGGGTGCCACCTTGCTTGTTAAACGTATGAAGGGCGTTAAGCGTGCCGCTATCGGTAGTGTTTTGCCCTCGGCTAACGGTGGAAAACATTTGCTGATCGACTGCGGTGCCAACGTGGAATGCTCTGCCGAATATTTGCATCAGTTCGCTATTATGGGTTCAATGTATATGAAGTGTCTGTTTGGTATGGAAGCTCCCCGCATCGGTTTGCTCAATAACGGCACCGAAGACACCAAGGGTACGCCTGTTCATATAGAGGCAAACGCTCTGCTTTCAAAGGAAGACCGTATCAATTTTATCGGCAATGCAGAAGGACGCGACGGCATGCTTGGTCGTGTTGATGTATTGGTGGCTGACGGGTTTTCGGGTAATATTTATTTGAAGGCTCTTGAAGGTATGGGCAAGATGATATCTACCTCGCTTAAAGGGGTGCTCTTTAAGAATATCTTAACAAAGCTGGGTGCCTTGTTAATGCTCAAAGAATTTACCGCCTTTAAGAAATCGCTTGACTATTCGGAATTTGGCGGAGCTCCGCTTCTCGGTGTTTCGGGAATTGTTATTAAGGCTCACGGTTCGTCTGATGCAAAGGGATTCAAAAGTGCTATTCGTCAGGCGGTTGAACTTCATAATGCCAATATTATTGAGCAATTATCCGATATGATGATGCCCAAGCAAGCCGAAGATAAGTGATGGTTTTGTTAAAAATTTCGAAACATCTATTGACATAAAGCCAATTCTCATTTATTATTTTAGTAAATCACGCTATGTGTTAATGGAGGAAATAACTATGGTATTTGATAAGATTAAATCGATTATTGTTGAACAGTTTATGATTGCCGATACCGATACGATTACGATGCAGACGTCCTTCGTGGATGATCTTGAAGCTGACTCTCTTGATATCGTTGAGTTGATTATGGCGGTTGAGGAAGAGTTCGGCGTAGCGATTGATGATCAGGATGTTGACAGCGTTAAGACGATCGGTGATGTAGTCAACTATATCGAAGCTAAGCAGAAATAAGAATAATGATTCAATATCCCCGATGTCGGGGATATTGTCATATTTAGAGGAGTGAGAAGATGGATTACAGCTTACTTGAACAGAAAATTGGATATACGTTTAAGGACAAATCCTTGCTGATTCGTGCTTTGACCCATTCTTCTTACGTCAATGAGTCAAAGCAGTCCGACACCGTATCCAATGAGCGCTTGGAGTTTTTGGGAGATTCGGTCCTCGGCTTTATTTGTGCAGGTTTGCTCTTTATGGACCAAAGTCGCTTTGATGAAGGCGGTTTGAGTAAATTGCGTGCTGCGCTCGTTTGTGAGGCTTCTTTGGCGAGTTTTGCTTTGGAAATTGATTTAGGACAGTTTATTCGGTTTAGTCGCAGTGAAGAGTTGGCGGACGGCGCTCACCGTCCCTCGGCATTAGCCGATGCCTTTGAGGCGTTAATTGCCGCTATCTATTTGGATGGAGGCATTGATGCGGCGCGTCAATTTATCCTGCCCTATCTTGAAGAAGGACTGCCCGATGCCATATCCGGTCGCTTGTTTAAGGACGCTAAGACTATGTTGCAAGAGATTGTTCAGCAAAACAAAGGGGAGCATTTAACCTATCGTCTGCTCAAAGCAGAGGGGCCCGACCATAAGAAGGTTTTCACTGTTGCCGTATTGCTTAACAGCAATGTGATTGGTGAAGGGGTCGGTAGAAGCAAAAAAGAGGCTGAGCAAAAGGCGGCAAATGAAGCACTGAAATTGATGGGGCTATGAAAAAACACGTTAATATACCGATTTTTATTCCACATTTGGCCTGTCCGAATGATTGCACCTTTTGCAATCAGCGGATTATTTCCGCTACAAAGTCGGCGCCTGATGTGCAACAAACCGATAATTTGATTCAAAAGGCTATATCCACGATATCCAAAGATCAGTCGTGCGAGATAGCCTTTTTTGGCGGTAGTTTTACCGGCATTGAGGGAAAGCAGATGTGCGCCTATCTTGCCTGTGCCGAAAAGTATAAAAACCGCATTTCCGGCATTCGGCTTTCGACAAGACCCGATTACATTTCCGAGGAAATTTTAGATATTCTGTCGCAATATTCCGTTTCAACGATAGAATTGGGTATGCAGAGTATGAATGATGTCGTACTTTCTGCTTGCCGTCGAGGACATAAGGCAGAAGCCACGGAAAGAGCGTCTAAAATGATACGAGAACGTGGTTTTTCTCTGGTTTTGCAGATGATGGTCGGTTTACCGCAGGATACCCCTCAAGGGGTTTTGGAAACTGCAAGACAATGTATTGAAATGAAGCCGGACGCCGTTCGCATCTATCCGTGTATTGTTTTGAAAAATACCGAGCTTTGCCGGCAATATCAAGCGGGTCAGTATACTCCTATGGCATTAGATGAAGCAGTTTCGTTATGTTCTGAGCTTTTGAAAATGTTTGAGCAAGCAGGTATTTCGGTTATTCGTTTGGGACTTTTTTCTGAGGAAGGGCTTTCGGGGGAAGATTATGTAGCGGGGCCTTATCATCCGGCTTTTGGTGAATTATGTGAAAATGAAATCTATTTTCGCAAGATAAATGATGCATTGTTTGATTATCAAAATGCGCAGGAAGTTACTGTTTTTGTGGCCAAAGGAGAGCTTTCAAAAGCCATCGGACAGCACAAAAACAACCTAAATCGTCTTAAAAAAGAGAAGAATATTGCGAAAATTACTATAAAAGAAAGCGATTTTTTACAAAAAAGAGCTATAAAAGTGGAATAATGATTGAAATTTACGGTGAATTTTGGTACAATTAAGTGATAAATTGTAATAAAGAATTGAGGGAACATATCAAACATGTTTTTGAAATCATTACAAATGCAGGGATTTAAATCGTTTCCCGATAAAACAACTATCAACTTCAATAAAGGAATCACGGCAATCGTAGGACCTAACGGCAGCGGTAAGAGCAATATTACCGATGCGGTTCGTTGGGTTTTGGGCGAGATGAGTTCCAAGATGCTTCGTGGCACCAAAATGGAGGACGTTGTTTTTGACGGCGCAACGGGACGCAAGGCGATGGGCTTTGCGGAGGTTTCGTTGACCCTTGATAACTCTGATAAATCCTTGCCGATCGATTTTACCGAGGTTACCGTAACCCGCCGTTATTATCGTTCGGGTGAAAGTGAATATATGATCAACAAAAGCCCCGTTCGCTTAAAAGACATTCACGAGCTTTTAATGGATACGGGCTTAGGTCGTGATGGTTATTCCATTATCGGTCAGGGCCGTATTGCTGAAATTGTTGGCGCAAAAAGTACCCAGCGTCGTGAAATTTTTGAAGAAGCTGCCGGTATCGCCAAATATCGTCTGCGTAAAACCGAGGCCGAACGTCGTCTGCAGGCTGCCGAAGATAATATGGTGCGTCTGCGCGACATTCTGGGCGAACTGGAAGGCCGCGTAGAACCCCTGCGCATTCAAAGCGAAAAGGCCGCCCAGTTTATTGTTTATGCCGAAGAGAAAAAGACCCTTGAAATTTCCCTTTGGATGGAAAAGCTGGATAAGCTTCAGGAACAGCTGAAAACCCAGGAAGACAAGCTTCTTATCTGCCGCAGTGACCGTGATGCGGTACAATCCCGTCTGGAAGAGCTGGAAGCCGCCATTGACGGCATTTTTGTCCAGCAGCAGGATATTGCGGTTTACATAGACAATCACCGCAACATTATCCGTGGTTTGGAAGAAAGCCTTGGTCACGCCGAAACTGAAATTGCTGTTATGGAGAATAACATTCTTCATGCCAACCAGGATATCGAACGTATTCGTACCGAACTGGAAGGTGCCGGCACCGCCGAAAGCGATTTGGATCAGCGCATTGCTGAAAAGCAGGCAGCTATTGCCGAAAAACAGGCTGCAGCCGCTGCCAAGCGTTCTGAAATGCTGGCTGCTGCACAGTCTATTCAGGACAGCAAAAACGAAC